>CAYJJM010000014.1:0-11239 GCA_964370515.1 uncultured Oscillospiraceae bacterium
AAGATATTATAGGAGATATGAAAAAAGCTCTATCTGGTGAAATTGTTCTTCCGGAAGATATAAAAGAAACTGATTGGGGAGATATTTTCATAACGTATTTACCAGTTCATGACCAAGAAGGAAATATAGTTGGTGTTGTAGGAATTGAATTTGATGCTCAGGAAATAAATGATACATACAAAAAACTTGAGGTAGCAATAGTGGCTATTATTGTGACATTCTGTATTGCAGGCATGCTCATCTCTTATTTAGGCTTTAGGAGAATTTCAAATCCACACTTCAAAGACAAGTATAATGTGGATCAGCTCACACAACTAAAAAACAGAAATGCTTTTGAAACTGATCTTGACAACCTAGAGGCCAGAGGAAAAGAAAAAAACCTAGCCATCATTGTAATTGACATTGATAATCTGAAGATGGTAAATGATACCAAGGGGCATGATATGGGGGACAAATATATTGTAGCAACAAGTAATTGCCTTTCGGAAAATGCTGAAGAGAATATGGTTATTTATCGAATTGGAGGAGATGAATTTATTATAGTTGCCAGAAATACTAATGAAGAACAAGTGCTAAATTATATTAAAAAATGTAAAGAGTATAAATTTGACCTGTATGACGGAGCAGATAAAGAACTTTCATTTGCCTGTGGTTATGCAATGCATCCAGAAGGCAGAAAGCATATATACTATACATATAAAGATGCTGATGTAGATATGTACAAAAACAAAAGAGATGCAAGAAAAGCAGAGACAGAATAGGGGTGTACAGGCAGAGGACAGATATAGATGGAGAATAAAAGGTAGGAAAAATTCCATAACAACTTGACACGATCTAGGCATATGTTGTTTATCTAGTTGGCTAATTAGCATATGTTGACAGAGATAGGATATGTTAAAAATTGCACATTTGCGAAAAATATGATAAAATGAATTGATTGGATTTAGGGTTTAAACTTTGACTATATTGGAGAAGCATTAAATATGAGAACAAAAATTATAATAATAGCCATTGTAGTAGGATTACAACTTCAAATAAGCACAACAACAAAAGTCTTTGGCGAAGAAAAAGGAGAAACCTTTGTATTACCCTTTAATTTGGGTGGCGACACCATTTATGAACTAACAGTGGATGTCAAAGAATATGAGGAAGTTTTGCTAGAAATCACAGAAGACCACAGGATGTTTATGGATGCACAAGAGATTAGGTACCAGTGGTTCAGAGATGACCAGTATCTTTTGGACATTAATAGCACTCATGCCTTTGTGGCCAACAGAGATATTGTTTATGTTTGTGAAGTTAAAAAAGTAGTCGAACAGGGAGAAATTCCAGAAACTATAATTTTCAAATTTAATATAGAGGTAGAGGAAGATACTAGTATTAATAAGGCGATTAATGGTATAGATTGGGAAATAAACCTTTCTCCTGCTGTTATCGCTATTGGAATAGGAGTTGGGGTAATTGCTATTGGATTTGTGGTAACTTTGTTTGTTATGTATAGTAAAAGAAAGTAAATAGAATATAGAACATTAAAATTAGAAAACAACCTTTTGAATTTGGAAGGTTGTTTTTATATGTGCTGAGTTTTAAAACCTAAATTGCTAATAAGGGTAGTAAATAAGCATAGCCTCGGTTCTTCCAAGATGAATATATAGCCTCCATGAACTTTTGATGATGCCACTTCTTTCATACGATCCTTTCAAAACCTTAAAAAAATCTGAAATTCACTCTTCAGTTAAGGCTTGATTGACTGTCTATCTACCTGAAGGACTGCCTGCCTGCCTGACTGAATGATTGACTGAATGATTGACTGACTACATTGCTTAATGGGACTTGTTTAGTGTAACTTTTATTGTTACACCATTTTTCGTATCTATATCAAACTTACCGCCCAACTGTTCAACCCTTTGGCGAAGGCCTGTTAATCCACCGCCCTCTGTGATTTTGGACAGGGCGATTTTTGTTTCGCTATGTATGCTTATATGTGCAGATTCCTCAGTTTGAGTGATCTCAACTTGCAGTATATGAGCCTTTGAATGGCGGTATGCATTTATCAGTGCTTCATTGATGCAAAGGAGAAAGGTGTTTTGGAGCTTGTCGTCATTAGGCAAATAACCATTTACCATCACCTCACAGCCCAGTTTTTTGCCAAAGGTCTGTACTTGAGGAAGTGATAGACTTTGCATATCATTGCTTGGAAGAGTTGAAAAAATACTACTAAATTCTGCCCAGTGTTCTGCAAGTACTTTTGTTTCATCAAACTCAGTTTCCATGAGAGTTTGTTTGGTTTGAGCAAGTAAACTACCAAAACGATCGTGAAAATTCACTTTCAAGTTTACGGCTATTTCTTTTTCTGTGTTCTCCTCAATCATATTAGACAACGCTTCAAGTTTTAATTGCTGCAGCTGTAGTGTCGCGTTTATATCTTCTGCGTTTTTTCTAAGATTGTAAAGTTCCGTTATGTCGGTAGCTTTAATTTCATAGTAGATTTGCTCTTTTAAGGTTGTCTTTACGAATTGCCAAATTTTGCCATTTTGTAACATAAAGGCGGGATTATCCTCATTTATTACACATTTGTCGCTGCGTCTTAGTTTGCATAGTTCTTCCCAAATGTCAATACCGCTGATGAGATCTTTCCCTGTAAGCTCCTTGCATAGATTGCACATGATGTGATTGGACAAATAAATGTTATTGCTTTCTGATATAAACACAATTCCAGTGGGAAGACTTTCAAGTGCTTCTTTGAAAGAAAAATTCGTTATATTGTCATTATTGGTTTTGTACGCCTTATATATGTTATAAATTGCAATCAAAATTGAAACTAATCCCAAAACTATATGAACAGAATATGGAAAATTATAAATAAGCCCATCTGCTTTAGGAGAAATGCTTTGTTCATTTGCTAGTGAAAAATTTAGAAGTTCTATAAGCACCGAAAGATCTATTATGATTACCACAAGTAAAAAGGAGAGGATAAAAATAGATTTCTTGTCCTTGGTAATAGTGATATTTGTAATCGTTGCCAAAATCAATGCTATAAATCCGATGAGGACAATGGCTGTAGTGTAACATTGTTCATTAGTCGTTAAGTTAGAAAAATTCATGTATCATCCCTCCTTTCGATTTTATTTTGAAATACTTAGAGAAATATGGTAGTTACCATCATCTCTAGTGAAATTTAGTTTACCGCCAAGTGTAGCTAGTTTTTGGTGGTCAAAATTTCTCAACTCGGAACTGTCAATTTGTTGGATTCCCGACATTTCCATAGAAAAAACAATCTGACTTTCCTCTTGTCTGAGGGTCAAGTATATGATCTCAAAATCGTACACAACATCTTCAATTACCGCTCTAAATAAATCAAAGCAGAGTATGGCAGTGGCAAGGTTCATGTTAAATTGTTTTGATATGTTAAGTGCGCATGTTTTATCGTAAAAGCGAAGCTGCTGAAACATTTCAGAAAAAGCCCAGTGTATCTCATCGGTGGAAATACTTTTTTCTGTTTGTGCTATCAAAATAAGATTTACTTTTCTCTTTAAGTATGCAGATGTTATGCTGGTTTCAAAGAGGAGCTGTTTCATGTCGTCAAGGGAGGCATTTTCACTTGCCATCATAGTGTTTTTGATTTTCTCGCTATAAGGCAGGGCTTCTGTGCGCAAAATATTCTCTAACTCATTCAGTTTTTTCATTCTTGTTGATTCTTTTCTGTGTTCATTTTCTAAAGTCAAAAGGTTTACCTGTTCATGGAGTGCTTTGTTTAAAAATTCAAGCTGTGATATTGCCTTTTTTATGTCTGATACATCAGTACTCCAAGATACATACCCACCCTTTATTGGTGAGAGATGAATTATTGTATTGCTGTCATAATCTACGCTTTTGTTTTCTTCTAGCTTTTCAAAAATATCATTGGTGAGTGGCAATGCATTTGTAGATGTGTATACCACTTTGCCTGTGTGAGTGAGTAGCTGTGCATTGGTGGTTGCCATTTCAAAAAAATCTTTGTGGTGACGGTTGGACTGTACAAGTCCTGTGCGAATACAAGCCTCCCAAAAGGCGACCATGGCGGTACATCCAAATATTGTTGTATCCATAAAATAATACCCTATTCCGTAAGAAGGATATGCAACATACAAGATGGTATACAAAATAATACAAGCAATTACCAACAGTGGTAACCTTGAAGCTTTTCTCGTAGTAATAGAGTATCTGAATTTTTTTATAATTAAAGCAACAGATAGTATCATTAAACTAAACAAGAAAATAGCAACCATAAAGTACCCTATATTATGTGTGTAATCTCGACCATACATGTGAATTGCCAAATCTAAATCACTGAAAACAAGGAAATGTAAATCGTTTGTGAGCACAAGCAGTATAAGTAAAACAGCAGGGATAAAAAGTAAGTTCCACTTTTTATTTATGCGATAGTTTTCGTTTTTACCTATACACAGAGCTGTAAAAAAGAGTAACAGGGGAATCATGATCATTGGGATGTAGTACATATACCAAGATAGTCTGTCCTCAAAAACCAAGCCTCTAAAAGCAATCCATTTGACTGATCTTATGCTTACCCAAAGTACGATGTTCACACCAATGAGCATTAGATATGTTCGCGCACGACTTTTCATAATTCGATTATAAACGCTGACTGTCCACGCGATAAAAAGACTTATATATATGCCTATTGATAGAGCATAGGTGAGTGAATAAATAAAGGAGTAGTCACTTGGTAACCTTCTGTGCACTAAACCTAAAATTGATGCCAAAATCAGAAAAAAAACAAAGAGAATAGGTCCGAGTATAGATTTAATTTTTACTTTCTCCATTGTTCTTTTCTCCATTTACTTAATAGCCCTAACAATAACAATAACTTCTGTTAGCATCAATACGCTAAATTAAATTATAGCATATATTATCCATGGCATTCAATCATTATTAGGTAGTGAAAAGCCAGAGGAATTTTAAAAGCCTGTAGATTTTTTTTAATTCCACAGGCTTAATTCATTCAGATGTATTTTCTATATTATTTTTTGTTGCCATTTCCTTGGTTTTGGCTATTGCCTTGGCCTTGGGTGTTTCCGTTTGAGTTGACATGCTCATTACCGTATGGATTTTCTGTATCTTCTCCAACCACACCCTCATTTTCAATCATATCACGAATTGCTCTCATAGGTAAATTCCTTATATCTTCTATTTTTACATCTGGATTTATCTCCAAAAGCTCTAAATATGCTCGGTACTTTCCAAAAGAAACATCATTTTCTAAAGCTTTATCCTTAATTTCCATATTAGAAGTATGGAAAGAGATGTTCTGGTTGTTAAAATTGCAACTTTTAATATTATCAATAATATCATTGCTATTTTTTGAGATAACGGTTATTTCTGTATAACTATCATTAAATTGTGAGAAGTTGTCTGCTTCGCTAAGGGCTTCTAATGCATCAACATAGCTTAGATTCTCTAAGTTGATTGAGTTTACAATATTCATAGCATCTTCATTACTTGCAGTAACATCTATTACTCTATCAAACCTATTCACCGACAACTCAATGGATGGATTAATGTCTATGCTAATATAGGAAACAGGGGTGAAATAAACTGTACCGAAGATAATTGCAACAAAAACTGCCATAATAGGGACAAGTTTATATGCTGTAGGTATCTTCTTCTTTGCTTTAGTATTGACAACATTCCCAAAAGTTAGGTTTTTTAAGTTCTCATCGGCATGAATTTCCGAAAAAGCATTTTTTATTTTACTATTCATGCTCACTACCTCCTAAATCTTTTTTGAGTATTTCTCTGCCTCGAGCAAGCAGAGTGTAGATTGTGTTTATATTTTTTGAAAGCATTTTACTGATATCAACTGCTGAATATCCCTCGAAATAGTGAAGATAAATTGACACCCTATATTTTTCGGGAAGCTTTAAAACGGCCTCTCTCACATACGAGTTTTCATTAAAATCAGTTTGGGTGGGGATATCTGGTACTTTATCAATAGACACGGTGTTTTTGCGAAAAAAACTTTTTAGCAAGTCCTTACACTCGTTTATTGTAACACGAATAAACCATGCTTTTTTATGCGCCTCTCCGTCAAAATAAGCAGAGCTTTTATAATATTTCAAGAAGACATTTTGAAAAATATCTTCTGTGTCAGCCATGTTTTTAAGATAAACTACGCAGATACGCTTTACTGTATCTCCGTGAGTTTCTATGGCAAATTTTAAATCCTGCTCATCTCTCATCAGAATACTTCCTTATATATTTCTCCGTTTTCCTCCACCTTGATTGTTGCCCAAACCTTGCCTTTGCCCCGTATTGTCACACATCCCATCATTGTTCTTGTCAGTGAACAACGCATTATTGCCACTGCCGATATTATCATTTATACCGTCCTCATTTTCATCTACAAAACGGCCCCCGTTTTTCTCCATGCCACTACCTTTACCTGTTGCAAGCCCAGAGCTGTCACAGATGCCGTCGTCATTTTCATCTACGAAGCGTCCCCCGGATTTGCTCATGCCGCGATCTTGACCAATTGCAACGCCGATGTTGTCGCAGATGCCGTCGCTATTTTCATCTATAAAATTCACATATGTTCCAACATTGTCACAAACTCCGTCCCCGTTATTATCTGCATAATTCAAACTTCTTGTAGGTGATGTTGCAAATGCTGTGGCTGCTCCAACAGTTAATATTATTACTGTAGATATTACCAAAGTTATAATTTTTTTCATGATAAATTCCTCCAATATTTTTGCTTAAGATTTTTCTCTTTCATAAATAATACGAATGAGAAAGGCAAATCCTTTCAAAAATATATATATTTTATAGTAACATAAATTTATACATAATGGCCACATTGAATCGTTAGCTATTTAAAAGTGCATTACACTTTTGAATAAACGCACGACGCCCTTTAGGGCTCGCTCCCCCTTAGAAAATAAAAGAAGCAGGTTACCCTACTTCTTAGTGGTGGAGCTAAGGGGGATCGAACCCCTGACCTCTTGACTGCCAGTCAAGCGCGCTCCCAGCTGCGCCATAGCCCCAAGTCTAAAAAAATTATAGCATAGCTAAAAATAATTGACAAGAGTTTTACAAGTGATAAGAAAAGAATAACAAAAATAAAAAAAATGTGGTAGAATTATTTAAAGCAGAGAAGAAAAATAAGATAGGAAAACAAAAGAAAAAGATAAGGAAAAGAAAAACAAAAAAATGAAAAGGATAATCGCAGCATCTCAAAATCAAAAAAAAATAAAAGAAATGGAAGCCATAACAAGAGAATTTGGAATGATTATAGTGCCCAGAGATGAAGCTGGAATACCTGTAGATATAGAGGTTATAGAAGACGGAAAAACCTTTGAAGAAAACTCTTACAAAAAAGCAAAGGAAATTATGGATTTTTGTGGAGAGATAACCATAGCGGATGATTCTGGATTAGTGGTGGATGCTTTGGATGGGGCACCAGGAGTATATTCTGCACGATTTGCAGGAGAGGGATGCTCCGATGACGATAATAATGACAAGCTGCTGGAATTACTAAAAGATATTCCAGAAGAAAAAAGAACAGGAAGATTTGTAGCAGTTATAACTATGGTATACCCGGACGGCAAGGTTTTGAAAGCCAGAGGAGAGGTTGAAGGTCACATACTTCGTCAAAGAGCTGGTGAAGGAGGGTTTGGGTATGATCCAATATTTGTTCCTCTAGGGTATGATATTTCTTTTGGGGAGTTTAAACCAGAAGAAAAAAACAAGATAAGCCATAGAGGAAAGGCATTAGCCCAATTAAGAAAATTGCTAGAAGAAATTTAAGGAGTAGGAACCAATGAAAAAATTGTTAATAGTATTACTATTAGGCATCAAAGAATTTCAAAAACCCTATTACCAAGGAGTAGCGGCACAGCTTTCTTTTTATTATACCCTTTCAATTGTACCAATGCTTATTCTTGTTACACAAATATTGGGAATTATCTTTGGAGAAAGCATAACATCTGCAATTGGATGGATAATTGATAGAGTGGACAACCCCCTAATGGTTACTATATTGGCAAACACAGACTTTACAACTGCTTATGCATCAAATATATTCTTTATCATAGTTCTTGTTTGGTCTGCTTCAAAGGCTCAGTTTTCTATGATGAGAATATCAAACTATACATTTACTGATGGAAAAAGAACAGGAGAAGGTTATCTCAAAGATAGGATTAAAGCAATTTTTGTAATGGGATTTACTTTGGCCACAGTTTTGTTTGGAATACTTGCGTTGGTGTATGGTCAACAAATATTTCAATTGGTGTTGGAAATAGTGGGTCTTGGAGAAGAAAGCGGGAAAATATGGCTTTATATTAGATGGCCAATAGCCTTTACACTATATTTTTTAATGTTACTATTTAATTATTACATACTACTTTCTGAAAAAAAACCTTTGAAAGATCATTTGCCAGGATCGATATTTGCATCCATAGGGATTTTGTTAGTAAGTTATATATATTCATTATATGTAGATAATATGGCAAATTATGATGTACTATACGGATCTTTGGCATCCATGGCTGCATTAATACTTTGGTTTTATTTCTTGGCTTGGGTTCTTTTCTTAGGGATAATTTTTAATAAAGCATGGGAAAATTACAGAGAAACTATTAGAAAAAAAAGAGTAGAAAAAGAATAAAATCACAAGAAATCAATATAAAAATAAAGTAATGTCTATGAAAATATAGGAAAACTTTACCATAATTAATATACTATAAAATGACAGGCTAGATTTGCTATTACAAACTAATTACCATGGAGCATAAACAGTACTATTTAAAATGACAACAGGTGGGAGGCAACATATGTTTAGAAAAAAGAAAATAGGGAAGACAGCGGAGAAAAAAACAAGAATGATTAGGGCGAAAATTGACAAAATAGCATTTTTGTATGTGATTGTCTTGGGAATAGCCTTATCTGGCTGTCAAGTTCAGCAAGGAGAAGAAGAAAACACCATTAGCACAATATATCAGGAAGAGGCTGCAAATATTGCGATTAGGCATGCAGGGCTAGATATTAACCAAGTAGAAAACGAAAAAATAAAATTGGTTAATGAAAATGACATTGTTACTTATGAAATATCATTTTCCTCGGAGGGGAATGAATATTGGTATAAACTTTCCACAACAACAGGTGAAATCATTTCATATAGCCATGGCGAAGGAATTTATACATTGATTCCCGAAGAAGGGCATAGATTTTATGGTCAAAACAATGCCACTCAGAGGGCATTGGAACTAGAAAACAAAACAGAAGATGAGGTAGAATTCCTTTTAACTCAATTAATTATTAATGGGGACAGTGCAGAGTATAAAATTGAGTATTATTTTGAGGGGCAAAAGTATACGGTTCTTCTTGATGGATACACAGGTGAAAGAAAAAACTAAGAATGAAAAATCAGGATAGAGATTGTCTCAAAGCTTGTGGCAACTCTGAAACTCATAGAGTATTCAAATAAAAAATCGGGTGCGAATAGTAGATAATTACTCTCGCACCCTTTACTATTCTTTTGCGAGAAATTCCAACACATTTTCTGTACTATAGAAAATGCGATTGCTTTCCGCTTTGCCCATACAAAAAAAACAAGGCCTAAGCCTTGTTTTTGAACAGTAGAGAAGAAGCAAGAAAATTTATTTCCCGCAACAGTGCTTATATTTCTTTCCGCTGCCACATGAGCAAGGTTCGTTTCTGCCAGGAATTTTTTCTTTTACAACAGTCTTAGACTTTTTATATGACTTTGTTATAGCTTCTTTTTCTTCTTCAGTTAATATTTTATCCCATTGAGGAATAGTGTATAAATGCTTTGCTTCAGCAGAAAGCATATTAAGGTATAGTTTTTCAAAATCAATGTCCAGTTTGATTTCACTTTCTTCGGTGATTTTTTCTACCTTGATTTCCTTTTTTAGACTACTAGCGATTCCATCTAGAAATCCAAATAAAAGAACATTGGAAACATCAAATTTTTCGGAAAGTTCTGAAAAAACTCCTTCAAACTTGCCGCTGCCTTCTTCCAGTATATAGGTGTACAACTTGATTTCTGCTTGGCAATATTCATCCCAAAACTCGTCAAAAGTTTCAGAAGTTTGACCTGATGTTAACTTTTCCCACTCTTTATATAATGACATAATTACCTCCTGCTATTTTTGTAATCTTGCAATATCCAAAACATCTCCTAATACGGCACTTCCTGTTGGCAAAGGACCTGCTCCTTTTCCATAAAACATAAGCTCTCCGACAGCATTTCCTTGCACAAATACGGCATTGAATTCGTTGCCCACACTTGCCAAAGGGTGTTCCAATGGAAGTTCTACTGGTTTCACGAAATATTCCACATTATCGCCAACTTTTTTGGCAGAAGCAATAAGTTTGATTTTGCGATTTTCTTTTTTTGCTTTTTCAATATCTTCTTTTGTGATTTGGGATATGCCTACAGTAGGGATGTCCTCAGGTTTCACATACTTGTCAAAGGCTAAAGCCATTAAAATGGTAAGTTTGTTGGCAACATCAATTCCTTCTACATCTGCTGTTGGGTCTGCTTCGGCAAAACCTTTTTCTTGTGCTACTTTCAGTACATCTTCGTATTCAAGTCCATATTCTGTCATTTGCGTTAGGATGTAGTTTGTGGTGCCGTTTACAATGCCTAGTATTTCTTCAAATTTATTTGAACGAAGAACGGAAGTGAGAGGATTAATAATAGGAATTCCACCGCCTACACTTGCTTCAAATTTAAATTCCACATTATTCCTTTTGGCTGTTTCTGTTAGCTTATCAAAATTTGCGGCAACAGCAGCTTTGTTGGCGGTAACGACAGATTTACCGCTTTCCATGGCTGCTAGCATAAATGAAGTTGCTGGTTCAATTCCACCAATTAACTCTATAACTACGCTAATATCTTTATCTTTAAAGATTTCCTCTACATTTTCAACAAACTTTTCTCTAGGTACAGTTATATCTCTTTTGGCATCTATATATTTCTCTGAAATTTTTGTTATTTCTAATGAAAATCCAGTGGTTTCTTCGATGGATTTTTTGTTCATTTCAAGAACCTGATAAGTTCCGCTACCAATATTCCCTAGTCCTATGAGACCGATGCTTACTTTTTTCATAATTCATTCTCCCTTACTTGTCTTTTTCAGCGTATACTGTTACGCTGCGTGTGCTGCGTGTGCTGCGTGTGCTGCGTGTGCTGCGTGTGCTGCGTGTGCTGCGTGTG
>CAYJJM010000014.1:11339-13049 GCA_964370515.1 uncultured Oscillospiraceae bacterium
CTGCGTGCTCGCTCGAACCGCTCCTTGTCTAAGCTAAAAATCCTGCGCAATTCACATCTCTTTTTCAGTGTAATATACACTCTTATTTTGCCTATTAATGCGTTGATACTTTTCGATTGTCACTTGTTTATATCTGTTAGGCTGATAAAGATATTAAATGCCTGCATGGTAGTTCCAACCTGACAAGCTGCGTAAATTAATTAAACCTATTATTGAATTATACATCAAAATCAAGTATATTAAAAGTATATATTTGAATATATAAACAAAAATTATCTTTTGATATATAAAAAAAATTAAGCAAGAAAACTGTTGCAAGGAAAAGTAAAGAAAGTAAAGAAATTGATCAAGAACAACTTCTCTCTTTTGCCCTAGGGGTAAGACTTGTTTGGTTAATTCCTCTAATGGGGTAGTGGTAGATTATGGGTCGTTGTTATTTTATGGAGGCGACTTTTTCATGAAGGCATAGGAGGTAGGTATAGGATGCTTAATATTGTATTAGTTGAACCAGAAATTCCTCAGAACACAGGGAATATAGCTCGAACATGTGCTGCCACAGGGACAACACTTCATTTGGTGGAACCCTTAGGTTTTGACATAGGTGAAAAAAGTGTTAGGCGGGCAGGTTTAGATTATTGGAAATATTTAAATCTAGAGGTTTACAAATCTTTGGAAGAATTTATGGAAAAAAATCAGGGAGAAAGAATGTTCTTTGCTACCACCAAAGGAAATACCAAATACACAGATGTAGAATATAAAGAAGGTGACTATATATTGTTTGGGAAAGAAACAGCAGGCTTGCCAAAAAGCTTAATAGAAAGTGACAAAGGAGTACCAATTAAAATTCCTATGGGTAAAGATGAAAACTTGCGTTCTTTAAATTTGTCTAATGCAGCAAACATTATATTGTATGAAGGGCTTAGGCAGCTTTCTTTTCCTGACTTAGTATAATATGAACAAAAAATATATTTACCTATTTTTTCCAAACCTTGTGTGCGGAGGAATCTAGAGTTAATAAAACTTCCCAAATAACTTTATCCCTTAATCTGCCCGACTCTTTTAAAACTTGTATTTAAAGCGAATTGGTGAGTTAGAAAAAGGATAGTATAATAAATTAGATATAAATATTTTATAGATATGAATATAAATATTTATAATTCGACTAGCAAAAACGCTTACAAATTGTTATAATAATTTTATGAAACTAGACTATAATTTGACGCTTAAGCAGAGCCAAAAACTTGCTATGACAACAAAAATGATACAGGAAATAAGTATACTCCAGTACAATGTTCAGGAGTTATCTTCTTATGTTCAGGAGCAAATGCTCAATAACCCAGTCCTAGAAACAAAAGAAATCAGCCAAAAAGAAAACTCAGATAATAATGGAGAACAAGAACTTTCATCTCAAGAAGCTCTAGAATATATCAAAAACAAAAACTTTCATGAATCAAGAAGAAGAGGTTCAAGTAGCAGTTCGGAAACCCAAGAAAATAATAGAGAAATATACAAACAAAAGGAGGAAACCTTACAGGAATTTTTAATGTTCCAACTTGATGTAAGTTCTGCTTCGGATGAAACCAAGGAAATAGGTGAATATATAATTGAAACCCTAGACGAAAGCGGATACAAGACTTCCACAATTGATGAAATTACAGAAGCTTTGGGCGAAGACAAAGAAAAGGTAAAAGAAGCTGTAAGACTTATTAG
>CAYJJM010000014.1:13114-15812 GCA_964370515.1 uncultured Oscillospiraceae bacterium
TTGAAGAAATTAGAGAAACCATTAAGACTTTTGACCCAAGGCCGGGTAGCTGCTTTGGTACAAATACAGAAGTTACTTATGTGATGCCTGATGTAGTAATAACCAAAGGAAAAGATGGCTTTATTAAAGAATTTAAAGATAATGCAATCCCTTCTCTAATGATAAGTAGCTATTATGAAAAATTAGTTGAAACAGCCAAAGAAGATAAAAATCTCCAAAAATATCTGACCGAAAGAATAAATGCAGGACTTTGGCTAATTAAATGTATAGAAAAAAGGCAAGAAACCATAAGAAATGTTATTGACGCTATTTTGGAATTCCAGACAGATTTCTTTGACAAAGGAGAAAAATATCTAAAGTCCTTAACCTTAAAAATTGTAGCAGAACACATCAATGTTCACGAATCCACCGTAAGTAGAACGGTAAATGGAAAGTATATGCAATATGACGGTAAGGTTTATGAACTCAAATATTTTTTCACCTCTGGTCTTGGAAATCAAATGGGTGACAACATATCTTCCACAAGTGTAAAAGCTAGTATTAGAGAGTTAATAGAACAAGAGGATAATGTGAAACCTCTAAGTGACCAAAAAATAGTAGATATTCTAACAGAGAGAGGCATAGACATCTCTAGGAGAACTGTCACAAAATATCGAGAAAGTATGGATATACCTTCATCGACCAAAAGAAGGAGATACTAAAATCTCAGACAAATTCTCCTAAAAAGGGAGAATATAATTTTTCCTAAAAGTGAGAAGATAAATTCTCCTAAAAGTGAGAAATATATGTACATTATATACATAAATATATATAATGGATTTGATAGAAATAACACAACCAATTAAGGTTGGAAAATAGATAATGTATAAATGTTGAGAGGAGAAAAACATGAGCAACAAAATTGCCATTAATGGCTTTGGAAGAAGTGGAAGCCCCGCATTTAAAGTAGCCATGGAACAAAATTTGGAAGTGGTAGCAATCAATGACCTTACTACTCCAAAAACTTTGGCACACCTACTAAAGTATGATAGCTGTTTTGGCCAAATAACTGATACAGTTGAGGCTACAGAAGATGCTATCATTTTTAATGGAAAGAAAATAAAAATTTATGCAGAAAAAGATCCTGCCAACTTACCTTGGAAAGAACTAGGAATAGATGTTGTGATTGAATCTACAGGATTTTTTACAGATGGAAACAAAGCAAAAGCTCATATAGATGCTGGGGCAAAGAAAGTAATAATTTCTGCACCGGCAACAAACTGCGATCTTACAGTAGTTATGGGCGTAAACGAGGGCGAATACGATCCAGCAAAACACAATATAATTTCAAACGCTTCTTGTACTACAAACTGTCTTGCTCCTGTAGTTAAAGCAGTTGATGATAAGTTCAAAATAATCAAGGGGCTAATGACAACAGTACACTCTTATACAGGTGACCAAAGAATACTGGATGCTCCTCATAGCGACCTAAGAAGATCAAGAGCAGCGGCAGTATCTATGATACCGACTTCTACAGGTGCAGCAAAGGCTATTGGGTTAGTACTTCCACACTTGAATGGCAAACTTAATGGCTTTGCCCTTAGAGTTCCAACTCCGGCAGTGTCAGTTGTAGATGTGGTTTTTGAAGTTGAAGAAAATACAACAGCAGAAGAGGTTAATGAAGTTTTAAGAAATGCTGCAAACAAAGAACTTGAAGGAGTTATGGGAGTTTGCGATGAGCCACTTGTTTCCATAGATTTCAAAGGGGATTCAAGATCTTCAGTTGTAGATGCTATGTCTACAATGGTTATGGATGGAAATATGGTGAAAGTTGTTTCTTGGTACGATAATGAATGGGGATATTCAAATAGAGTAATCGACCTAGTAAAACATATTTCTAAATAAGGAGCTAACATAGAGAATGAAAAAAACGATTAAAGATATAGATTTTAAAGGGAAAAAAGTATTAATAAGATGTGACTTTAATGTTCCTATGCAGGATGGAAAAATTACAGACGATACTAGAATTGTAGGTGCTGTACCTACCCTAAAATACCTCCTTGAGGGAGGAGCCAAAATCATAGTTATGTCCCATAGAGGAAGACCTAAGGGAGAACCAAAAATGGAATTCTCTATGGAACCTATTGTAGGAAGGCTAGGTGAAATAGTATCTGAGGCCATGGGCAAGGAAGTAAAAATTATATTTGGAAATAGTCCTTTGGTTTATGATGAAGCAGTGGCGAAAAAAGCAGATAGTTTAAAAACAGGAGAAATTCTCCTATTGGAAAACACAAGATTTAGACCAGAAGAAACCAAAAATAAAGAAAATTTTTCTAAAGAATTGGCATCCCTGGGTGAAATCTTTGTAAATGACGCATTTGGAACAGCTCATAGAGCCCATTGCTCTACAGTAGGTGTGGCTGAATACATGCCTACAGTTTTGGGATTTTTGCTCGAAAAAGAAGTTGAATACTTAGGGGATGTAGTTAAAAATCCAGAAAGACCATTCGTGGGTATAATAGGAGGCTCTAAGGTAGGAGATAAAATATCTGTAATCGAAAGCCTTCTTAACAAAGTGGATTCTTTAATAATCGGTGGAGGAATGGCATACACCTTTTACAAAGCCATGGGATTAGAAATAGGAACCTCCATATTAGACGCAGAGCATATTGATTTAGCAAAAGGTCTGACGGAGAGAGCAGAGGCAAAGGGGGTAAAG
>CAYJJM010000014.1:15822-17102 GCA_964370515.1 uncultured Oscillospiraceae bacterium
ATGTGGTTTGTGCCAAAGAGTTTAAAAATGATTCTGAGATTTTGATAACTCTCAAGGAAAATATGCCACAAGATATGATGGGACTTGACATAGGACCTGCTGCAAGAAAAAGTTTTGAAGATGAAATAAAAAAGGCCAAGACCGTAATATGGAATGGGCCAATGGGAGTTTTTGAAATGGAAAACTTTGCCGCTGGAACAAGGGCAGTTGCAATAGCAATGGCAGAAAACAAGGGGACCACAATCATAGGAGGAGGAGACTCTGCGGCAGCAGTATTAGCCTTTGGGCTTTCGGATAAAATGAGCCACATATCTACAGGTGGAGGAGCCTCTTTAAAATACTTAGAAGAAGAAACTTTACCTGCTTTGGAAATAATAGAAGACAAATAAAACTACAAGCTATTAATTAATAATTGGCGAACAATTATTTATAACCATAACTACGAAGGAAAGAAGGCATAGTTATAGCATAGAAACCATGAGGGCTCCTTGTGATTGGCGGCTTGGACTAATTCGTAAGACTGCGGAGGCTTTTGCCTAGATTATAAGCTATGCATAAATATTATAAATGATCGGTTTGCCACAGGAAAAGGAGAAAATAATTGAGAATACCTTTTATTGCAGGAAACTGGAAAATGTTCAAAACTCAAAAAGAAGCACTTGAATTTGCAGAAGAGTTTAAATCTCTTTATGGAGAAACAGATGTAAAAACTGCCATCTGTGCACCTTTCACAGCACTGCCAACTTTGGTAGAAGCATTCAAAGGAACAAATATCAAAGTAGGGGCTCAAAATGTACACTATGAAGATCAAGGCGCTTATACAGGGGAAATATCAGTACCTATGTTAGAGGAAATAGGTGTTGACTACTGTGTGGTAGGGCACTCTGAAAGAAGACAATACTTTAACGAAACAGATGAAACTGTAAACAAAAAACTAAAAAGACTTTTTCAAGGAAACATTATTCCTATTTTATGTGTGGGAAGAAAAACAAGTTGTGGAAAAACAAATAAGAGGAGCCTTAAGTGAGATTTCTGATAAACAAGGGGAAAGCCTAGTGATTGCATACGAGCCTGTTGGGGCTATAGGAACTGGTAAAACAGCGACTCCAGAGGATGCAGATAACATGTGTGGTCATATCAGAGATATAATTTCAGAATTATATAGTGAGGATGTAGCTCTAAAAGTTGTTATGCAATATGGTGGAAGTGTGAAGCCTGCAAATGCAACTGAAATAATGAATATGCCACATGTGGATGGAGCTTTGGTAGGTGGGGCAAGT
>CAYJJM010000015.1:0-229 GCA_964370515.1 uncultured Oscillospiraceae bacterium
CTTTTCTTCTACATTTTTTATATTTTTATATGTTTGGGTGAGCATAAGCCGGGTTCTGTATTTGACAATCATCTATCTAGGACATATATTACTATATGCCTCATGCGATCCACCTCCCGGGAAGTGACGAGTAATCACTTGCTTTCCCTATTCGATCTTGCTCCAGATGGGGTTTACACGGCCAAAATGTCTCCATTTTGCCGGTGAGCTCTTACCTCACCATTTCAAC
>CAYJJM010000015.1:243-16043 GCA_964370515.1 uncultured Oscillospiraceae bacterium
GTTATCCGGCATCCTACTCTGTGGAGCCCGGACTTTCCTCACATATACTCAAATATGCGCGACTGCCTGCTCACCCAAACATGGTTAACTTATATATATGTACGGATTGATTTTTGCTTGACTTTCAAGCACATCCACTCCATCTATTTTTTTTCTAAGCCTTGCAGACATATTTTCAACAAACTGTTTTTCTGTTTCATAATGTCCTGCATCTATTAGCGCAACTCCTTCAGCAATTGCCTTCTGTGCTTGATGGAGCTTGGTATCTCCCGTTATTAATACTTGACAACCTTCTTTCACCGCAACACTTAATAGATCTCCTCCTGCTCCAGCACAAATGGCTATCTTGGAAACTTCCATCTCTAAATTCCCTGCTATCTTTAAAATTTCTTTTGGGATTTGCCATTTTTCCGAAATCATATTGCAAACTTCTTTAAGGGTTTTACCTTTCTTCAATTTACCCATTATACCTGGAATATTGTTTGGGTTGTTTCTAGGCTCTTCTATGTTCTCCAATCCCAAAAGTTCTCCCAAATAATAGTTGTTGCCACCTGGTGCATTATCAAAAGTAAGGTGGGCAGAATATATGGAAAATCCACCCTTTATTGCCTCAATTAAATATCTCCCTTGAACTGTAGCATAATCTATTTTATTTATTTTTGAAAACACAAATGGGTGATGAGTAAGTATCATATCAACTTTTTTTTCTTTTGCTTCTTCAAGGACATTTTCATTTATTTCCATTGTCACTAGAATCCTTTTAATTTCATCATTTTCATTTCTTATCTGGATTCCTGTATTATCCCAATCTTCACCATACTCAAGAGGTGCAATTTTTTCAATAATTTTTTTAACTTCGTCAAATTTCATTTTTTACTCCTTCTAAGGTTTTAATATCCTCTTTCAACCTTACTATCTGCTCCCTTGTTTTTTCTTTTGCACTATTTTCTATGGTTTCTAATATATTTTTTCTTTCCAAAATTTTTCTTATTATGAATTCATCTAGTAATTCTTGGTTTCTTAATTGGTATGCTATAGGTATTTCCCATAAAATATTTTCAGCATTTAAATCTTTTGAAATTCTATATTTCTCATTATTAGAAGTTTCATCTTCCCCTTGAGAAATTGCACAAATTATTTCACATATAAATTTGCCTTCCCTCACAAGTGCTTCTTCAAGGATTCTAAATCCATTTAAAACCAAGAATCTTCTAAGAATATGTGTTCCGTTTCTTGGTTGTAAAATATATTTGGAAATGCTATGAGATTTTTTTAGATCATCTTCCAAAATCTTGCATATAAGCCTTCCTCCCATTCCCGCAATAATAATTGTATCCACTTCATGGTAATTATAAGCTTTCAAACCATTGCCGACCCTAAACTCTATTTCTCCTTGAGGTTCATCGCCCATTTTTGCAAAGGCCTCTTTAAAATTTTCTCTAGCCTTTTCCAATGAGGGTTTAGAAACATCCGATAGTATTATATTTGAACTTTTCTTTGAAAGGAAAAGTTTTAGCGGAAGTAGCCCATGATCTGTTCCTATATCTCCTACAGTTTCGCCTACATTCACCATTGATGCCATAAGTTCCATTCTATTTCCAATGTCTATCATTTACTACTCCAAGAAGTCTTTTAGTTTTCTGCTTTTGCTAGGTGTTCTAAGTTTCCTAAGTGCCTTAGCTTCAATTTGCCTTATTCTTTCACGAGTTACATCAAATTGCTTGCCTACTTCTTCCAGCGTTCTTGCCCTTCCATCTTCCAAGCCAAATCTTAGTAAAAGAACATTTTTTTCTCTATCAGAAAGCTCATTTAAAACTTCCATAAGCTGTTCTTTAAGCATTGCAAAGGCTGCTGCATCAGACGGTGCCAAAGCCTCTTCATCAGGTATAAAGTCCCCTAGGTGAGTGTCTTCTTCTTCTCCTATAGGTGTTTCCAAGGAAACCGGCTCCTGAGCAATCTTAAGGATTTCTCTTACTTTTTCTTCTGTTAAATCCATTTCTTTGGCAATTTCTTCTGGTGTAGCATCTGTTCCATTTTCTTGTAGAAGTTGTCTAGATACTCTCATAAGTTTATTAATAGTTTCTACCATATGAACAGGGATTCTGATAGTTCTAGCTTGGTCAGCTATGGATCTTGTTATGGCTTGTCTAATCCACCAAGTTGAGTATGTACTAAATTTAAATCCTTTACTCCAGTCAAACTTATCTACCGCTCTAATAAGCCCTAAGTTTCCTTCTTGAATTAGATCCAAAAACAGCATTCCCCTTCCTACATATCTTTTAGCAATGCTTACTACAAGTCTTAGGTTTGCCTCACAAAGCTTTCTTTTGGCATCTTCATCTCCAAGTTCCATTCTTTTTGCAAGTTCCATTTCTTCGTCCTTGGATAATAAAGGAACCTTTCCAATTTCCTTTAGGTACATTCTAACAGGATCATCTATTGAAATAGGTTTATCTTCTGCGACTATAACTTCCAGATCAATAAGTTTTTCTCCGTTTTCTTTGGTTTCAATACTTTCTTCTGGAATTTCTGCATTTAAATCTTCATCTTCTTGCTCTATTTCAGCAAGTTCTATATCAGTAGGGTTTTCATCAATGTATGATTCCATGCCCTTCTCAAATACCTCGTCAAATATTTCTCTAACTTGATCTTCTTCTAACTCTAAGCTTTCTAAGTATTCAGTAAGAGCACCATAGGTGATTTTTCCTTCATTAATTTTTTCTCTTATTTTTTCGTGTACTTCAGTTTTCCTTTTTGCCCATTCATCATTATAAATCACTTTTTACCTCCTAATGGCTAACCTCTTTTTCAATTCTAATTAATTCTTCCGTTATTTCCTTTATTTTTTCTTCTTCATCTTCCTCTATCATAGACAACATTGTCTTTAGCTCATTTGCTCTTTTTTTCTTCCGATTTTTATAAATTTTTCCAAGGCATTCATCTAAAATTTTGTCTTCTTCCCCTTCAAATAAATTTTCATCCATTTCTTCCACTATGATTTGTCCTTCTTTGCCCAGAAGATTTATAAGCTCCTTTTTGTCAATTTTTTCTCCTTTCACATACAAGGATTCAATGGTCCTAAAAATCTCAATTCCTTCTTCACTTTCAAAAATATCTTCACTTTTAATTTTCTCATAGTAACTGCTATTTAAAATCAAAATCCTAATTATTTCTTTTTCTATTTTGCTTATTCTTTCTGTTCTAATTTCCCTTGCTTTATATCTTGGTAGTTCTGCATTTGTTGGCAATTCAATATTCTTGTTTATTTCTCCTCTTATGGCTCCTTCTGAAATGTTATAATCTCTTGCCACACTTTTTATGTACATTTCCATTTCAATGGGGCTTAACACTTTAATTACTGCCACCACTTCTCTTAAGAAATCTATTTTTTCTTCCATTTTTTCAAGGTCGTAATCTTTTGCCAATTTATTTATTCTATAGTCCCCATACATCTCTGCTTGCTCTGCAAGCTCCATAAATTTGGTCAATCCGTTTTTGCTTATATATTCATCAGGATCTTTCCCTTCAGGAATATTTATCACCTTTCCTTTTGCACCTAGAGAATTTATTATGTTGATTCCTCTTAATGTCGCCTTTTGACCTGCATCATCTGCGTCATATGCCAATAGCATGTTTAGACTATACCTTTTAAGCAACTGAACCTGATTTTCTGTAAGTGCCGTACCTAATGAAGCGGATACATTCTTGATACCTTTGTCATATAATGAAATCACATCCATGTAACCTTCAACTAGTATAGATCTATTTTCCTTTTCAATTTCTCGTTTAGCAACATTAAGCCCATACAGATTATATTTTTTTGAAAATACCGGTGTTTCTTGTGAGTTTAAATACTTAGGCATTCCCTCACCAATAATTCTTCCTCCGAACCCAATAATTTTATCTGATGTATTAAAAATTGGAAACATTACTCTGTCTCTAAATTTATCATAGTATTTTCCGTTTTTTTCTGAAATGAGGCCTAGTGAAAGCATTTTTTTTTCGTCAATTCCCTTTGATATCAGATATTTATATAAGCTATCCCAACTTTCATCTGCATATCCTATGGCAAATTTTTTTAAGGTGTCTAGAGATATCCCTCTGTCAATCATGTATTTATACCCAGAATTTCCATTTTTATAGAAAGATTTATAAAAAAATATGGCAGCTTCTCTATTTACTTTGTATAATTCTTCTTTATTTACATAATTTCCCTTCTGATTTGTTAATGTAATGCCATACTGGTTTGCTAGCCTTTCCATTGCATCTCCAAAGTCTAGGTTATAGTATCTTTTGGTAAATTCAATAACATCGCCTGTTGCTCCGCAGCCAAAGCAGGTAAAAATTTGCTTTTCTGGAGATACAGTAAAAGATGGTGTTTTTTCCGAATGAAAAGGACATACCCCCTTAAAATTAGCACCTGCCCTTTTAAGTGGTACAACCCGTTCTATAACATCAACAATATCACATCTGCCTTTTATTTCTTCTATGTTGGAGTTGCCTTTCATTTTTTCCTTTCCTATATCTTCTGTATTAAACTTTCATATGTCTTTATCGCATATCTATCGGTCATCATAGCCACATAATCTTTGGCAGTTTCTCTTTCTCCATATTCTGGGATCAGATATTGCATATCATTAGAAATTTCATTTGAATGCTCAAGATAATAATTATAAAGATACTCTACGATTTTTTCCTCCCCTTCAATTATCTGTCCCCTATTCACTTTTTTATTTAAATAAACATTTTCAAACATATATTTTCTTAAACTCAACATATGGTGTAACGCTTCCTCGCTTAAAGAAATTTTCTCTTTACCTTCGCTTTCTTTTATCATATCTATTACAAGGGCACTAATCCTTTGGCTATGGCTGTGCCCTAAAAAATCAAGACTTTCTTTAGGCAAATTTTCTATTTTTAGAATTCCATTTCTGCAAGCATCATCAATATCGTGATTAATGTATGCAATTCTATCACTTGTTTTTACAATTTGGCCTTCTAAAGTATATGGATCTTTTGGTCCCGTATGATTAAGTATTCCATCTCTTACTTCATCTGTTAAGTTCATTCCCCTACGATTATGACTATTTTCTAAAACATCAACTATCCTCAAACTCTGTTTATTATGTTCGAATCCTCCTGGGTGGCATAGATTTAATGCATTTTCCCCCATATGGCCGAATGGCGTATGTCCCAAATCATGGCCTAGGGCTATTGCTTCTGTTAAGTCTTCATTTAGTCGTAGTCCTCTCGCAATGGTTCTAGCAATTTGAGAGACTTCCAAAGTATGTGTCATTCTAGTTCTATAATGATCTTCCTCCATTGGCAAAAAAACTTGGGTTTTGTACATTAACCTTCTAAATGCTTTGGAATGTATTATTCTGTCCTTGTCCCTTTGAAATTCTGTTCTAAGAATGCATTTTTCCTCTTCTTCTTTTCTGCCTTTGCTTTCTGCAGATTTTGCAGCAAAAGAAGATAACATTTCTTTTTCTCTTTCTTCCATTACTTCTCTATATAGCATTATTTCCTCTTTCTTATTTGTAGCAGTAACAAATGTTGTACACTATTTATGTAAGTACCTAATTCCGTTATTGCTGTACCTTTTGTTTCATAGGCGAAAATTTTCTCCACAAATTTCTCATTTTAAGATTCCTCAGGCATTATCCCCTGTAATAACAACCTTTGAATAGGTTGAAAAATCCGAAATTTGTTCTATAATATTTTCCATATCATCCATGGAAACTTTGTTTAAGTTTTTTAAAATTTCTTTTCCTTCTTCTATTTTCCCTAGTATAAGAAGGTTTTTTCCCATAGCATACATTCTTCTATCTACACTTTCTTGTCCAAAGGTAACGCTGCGTTTAAGCTGTGCTTTTGCCTGTGCAAGTTCTTCCTTGGAAACACCATGTTTTTTTAGGTCTTTCAATTGGTCTACAATCTCATCTTCAGTTTTTCTTAAGTTTTCATGGCTAATTCCCGCATATATTTGAAAATAGCCTGTATGTCTATAGCTTTGGTTTCCCGAATACACTGAGTATGCTAGCCCCTTTTCCTCCCTTATTGCCTGGAAAAGTCTAGAGCTCATGCTCCCACCTAATATATTGCTTATTATTGCCATACTATAATATCTATCATCCCACAAAGGTATGCTTGGTGTTGCCAAGAAAAGATGTGACTGCTCTATACTTCTTTTTCTCGTGTACTTAGTTGGTTTATAATTTTCTAGTTTGTACTCTTTATCTTCTTTCTTTCCCTCAAATTTTTGGAAAGATTTTTCAATCATATCCAAGATTCTTTTCTCATTAAAGTTTCCTGCAACCGCCACCACAATTGAATCCTTTGTATATTCCTTCTTTACATAATCCTTCATAATATCGCTATTTATTTTCTTCAAGGAAGTTTTATTACCAATTATTCTATTTGCCAATAAGTTTCCTTTCATAACCTTTTCGCACATCAAGTCTGCCCCTATATCATCAGGTGCATCCTCAATCATTTTGATTTCTTCAAAAATAACATTTCTTTCTTTTCTTATTTCTTTTTCATCAAAAGCTGTATTTGCGAACATATCAAACAACACATCTATTCCTTTTTCAATATTTTCAGATATGGTTTTTATATAATAACAAGTAGCTTCTTTGCCTGTAAAAGCATTGATATTTCCTCCAATATTATCCACATCTTCCGCTATCTGCTTGGCATTTCTTTTTTCCGTTCCCTTAAACATCATATGTTCTATAAAATGAGATATTCCAGCATTATCTTTTTCTTCATTGACCGCCCCTGCCTTTACCCAGACTCCAACTGAAGCTGATTGTACATAAGGTAGTTTTTCTAGAGCAACTCTTATTCCTCCTGCGACTGTTGTTATTTTTATCATTATTCCCCTTTCTTACTTGTTTTTTTCACATATTGCTGCGTTGCTGCTCTTCCGTTGTCCTTTGTGTACATGCGGTGCACGACACTTCTAACCTCATCACGCGCCTTGCATTACGTATACTTTGCCACTATTTTCCTTGTATACTGCGAAAAATTCTGCGTAATTTACCTTTTTTTCAAAACAATTTTATTTCCCCGTCTATTTTTGTTTACTATTTATACCCTTATATTCTCCATATGTAAATATAGCAAGTCCTATCCAAATAATTCCAAAAGATATTAATTCTATATATGAAAAATGTTCACCATACAAGAACACTCCAATAAATATTCCCACAGTAGGCGCAATATATCCGCTCAAGCCTAAGCTTATCAACGGAATATTCATTGCTGCATATGCAAACAATCCCAAAGGCAACAAAGTTGCAAACCCTGATAATGATAACAAAGCAAATTGCATTATGGTTGCTCCTGAGTCTATAGCACCTTGGCCTGTTACTTCTAAATATATTATTGCAACTATAGCAATAGGCACCAAAAGCACAGTTTCGTAAAACAATGAGAGAATTGGCCCTATAGCAAACTTTTTTTTCATTACAGCATATAAAGCAAAGCTCATTGCTAAAGTTAACGCTACAACAGGTATCCTCCAATAATAAAAAATAATTACCCCCACAGCAATTGTCGCAAGGACTATAGCTATGATTTTATACTTTGTAGGGTTTTCTTTAAATATGAAAAATCCACATATACAAACAATAAGAGGTTCGATATAATATCCAATTGAAGTTTCAATTATCATCTCATTATTTACTGCCCATATATAAACGCTCCAGTTTATGGTTATTAAAACACCTGCAACCATGGGATATTTTATAAAATTCCAATCTTTGATTCTAGACAATATTTTTCCTGCAGAGTTATTTTTAAGTCCAATAATAAAAGCAACCAACACCACTAAAACAATTCTGTAAAATATAATCATTGTCGAATCAATTGGTGAGAGCAACTTCCAGTAAATTGGCAGAAAGCCCCAAGCTAATTGAGAGCATACTGCCGCTACTAGTCCCAATTTTAACCGCTGCTCATTTTCTGTCATTCTAATCCTCCTCTTCTTCACTTATATCTGCATACATATCAACAGACATTACATATTCATCCACTTCATAATCTAAAGTGCTATTGAAATCATATTTATATTTAGCTGACCCCATCTTTTCAAGTCTTATATTGCTTAAAGCCTCTAAAATACTTATAAAGCTCACTTCTCCTGTTTCTATTTCTTCTGCCTCCACATTTTGAGAAATGGCAAACCAATCTTTTACTTTTAGCAACTCTTCCGAAAATTCACTGAGAGCCCCCTCTTCGTTAAGGAGTCTTACCAAATTATTTTTAATCAGTTCTAACAATGTGTAAAGTTCGCCTTCTTCTTCAAAGGATTCCATTATCTCATCAAAATAAGAGTTGATTATTTCAGATATGGCTTCTCTGTCGGTTTTAGAAAAAACATCATATACTTCATCTTCATCTAAACTTTCATCATGCTCCATAAGGTCTGCAAAGTTCTCAAAAAATCTAAATTCTTCTGCCATTTCTAAATCTAATTTTTTTAGTAAATTGTTCCCTTCCATCATTTCTCCTTCTCTTATTTGTCTTTTTCGTCGTATACTGTTACGCTGCGTAGCTGCGTGTGCTACGTAGCTGCGTGTGCTACGTAGCTGCGTAGCTGCGTGTGCTGCGTAGCTGCGTGTGCTGCGTAGCTGCGTGTGCTATTTAAAGGTTGTCCTTTGTCTACTCTTTCAATTTCAATTAATCAATATCTAAATTTTTAAATTTCACTTTCACTTCTGGATCTCCAAAAATTTTATCTATCATATTCAAAAAATTTTCAGATAAGTCACTTGCATAAAACCTGTTTTCCTCAGAATTACCTTTGGCTTTCATGTTTTTTTCACCAATAACTTTTTTAATTTTGTTTATTATTTCCGCTGAGGGGTTTATTATTTTTAAATTAGGATATATTCTCTTAATGTTATTTTTAATTAATGGATAATGAGTGCAGCCCAGAACCAAGGTGTCTATTTTTTGCTCATCAATGAAAGCTCCCATATAATGTTTTATGGTAAGATCCATAATTTCATTTTCAATAATTCCTTCTTCAATGAGAGGCACAAAAGCTGGACAGGCTTTTTCGAAAATATTAAGTTTTTTTTCGCTTAGCTCATTTAAATATGTATGGCTATTAATTGTTACTTTGGTTCCAATTATACCAATTCTATCTTGAGTGGTAGCGGTTTCTTTTATTTTTTCTGTGGTAGGTTCTATTATGCCTATAATCGGTATGTTGGGATGTCTTTTTTCCAACAACGGAATACAAGTTGCACTTACTGTATTACAAGCAATAACAATTATTTTTACATTTTTTTTAAGTAAAAAATCTGAAATTTGTTCTGCAAAGTGTTGAATTGTTGATACCGCTTTAGAACCATATGGTGTTCTAGCAGTGTCCCCAAAATATATAAATTTTTCTTCTGGAAGTTCTTTTAACAAGTATGGAATACAGGTTAACCCTCCCAGTCCTGAATCAAAAAATCCAATTGGTCTGTTGTCCATTTTACACTCCTCTCCTAACTTAATAGTATATACCAAAAAGAGAAAAAAGTAAAATCCGAATCTCTTAAATCCTCGAACAATTATTCATATATATAAAATGCATAAATCCCAAAATTATGATATAAAACACATGAATTTAATGTACAATTTTAAACACATATGGTAAAATAGTAGTGATTGTTATTATTTTTTCTATTTTTTATAGCACATGTTCCCATACAAAAAACAAATGATGTACAATGCTATATTTTATATTTTTAGGAGGCGAGATGGAATACGTATATGCATATGAGCTTTGTTCCCTTTTCTTTTTGTTTGTAATCTTGGGAATTTTTTTCTCAAAGAAACAATTCCCTACTGATACTAATAAATTCTTTGCGGTAATAGTAGTTTGTGGATTTCTGGATATTTCTCTTGATATGTTAAGTGCTTTAACTATAGAAAACGCATTAAACCTTCCTTTCCCTATAGTTCAAACGGTTAATGCTACATTCTATGCTTTACAAATGATGTTTCCACTAGGGTTGCTTTATTATGTTTCTCTAATTGCTGGGTGGCAAGGAAACGCAAGGAACTTTGTGCATTGGGCTCTTATCTTTCCTTGTTTTTTGATTCAGGTTGCCCTTGCTTCAAATCCGTGGACCAAACTGTTTTTTTATGTAGATCCAGTCACTGGATATACTAGAGGCGAATGGTTTAACCTTTTCTATATTGGTGCAGGAATATATTTATTTTTAACCGTCATAGCCATTTTTGTCTTTAGAAAGGTGTTGTCGCAGCTTCAAATTGCTACAATATTGGCAGCAATTGCTATAATCATCTCCGCCATTATTATCCAGTATTCATATCCAGAATATCTTCTTTCTGGTGTTGCTATTGCCATATCAATCGTCATGATGTATTTGGTAATACACAATCCAGAGCATATGCTTGATTCAGTCACAGGTGCCTTTAATAAAGAGGCTATTGACTTTTTTATGAACAATAAATCAATAAAGAAAAAGGATTATGGAATTATAGTTTTTGATGCTATAGATTTTCATAAAATTAGTAATATCTTTGGTGCAGGTGCAGTAAAAGAACTGGTTTGTCAAATTGGCGATTTCTTGATAAATTTAGCTGGCAAAGATGGTTGGGTGTTTAGAACATCCAATCATACGTTTTTAATTGTTTTGAAAAATGATGAGAAATTTGAAAATGCATATAATTCTATTTATAGAAGATGCAACTCTCCGTGGCAAATCAGAGGAGAAAACATTGATACAAATTTTCATTTGACTCGTGTTAAACAAATTGGCGATATCTCAAGCATTGAAAGTTTAATGCTATTAATAAAGGATAGCCTTTCTATGAATCCAGATAACAAAGGTGTTTATATAACTGATAATAAGGGGATTTATGTAACTGATATAGACAGTAACCTAATCAATTTGGCAAACAGAAAAATTTTAATCGAAGAAGCTCTCAAAAATGGTCTAAGGAATAATAACTTCGAAGTACATTATCAACCTATCTACTCATTGGCTCATGGGAAATTCACACAGGCAGAGGCACTTTTAAGACTTAATGCTCCAAACTTTGAAAACATCTCCCCTAGTGAATTTATACCAATTGCTGAAAAAAGTGGTCTTATATTTGATATTGATGAACTAGTTATTTCTCATGTATGTAAATTCCTTTCTGAAAACCAAATAAAGAAGGACTTAGGATTAGATAAGATTGAAATTAATCTTTCAGGCGCAGAGTTTATAAGAAAAGACCTTGCAGAAACTGTCGCAAGCATATTAGGTAGCTACAATGTGAGTTCAAATCAAATATGTATTGAAATTACAGAATCTATAGCCACCTTTTCTTTTGATTCATATAAAGATATTGCAACCGGAATGAAGGAAAAAGGATTTTCTTTTGCTCTTGATGACTATGGTACAGGATATGCAAACGTATCACAAATGGTAAGCCTTGCTTTTGATATAGTTAAAATAGATAGAAGTATGTTATTATCTTCCTTTGAGCACGAGAAAAATGCGACAATATTCAAGCATACTGTGCATATGCTTAAAAGTCTTGGAATACCAGTTGTTGTAGAAGGTGCTGAAGAAAAACACCATATCGATTTCCTGAAAGAATTAGAAGTGGATTTTATACAAGGTTACTATTACAGTAAACCACTTTCTGAAAGCGACTTTAAAAAATTTCTTGTGGAAAACAATTCATAATTTAATCACAGAAAGTAATTTACAGGCTTTTTTGCACACTCACAGCTTTATAATAAGTAATCCCAAACCCTACAATAAATAACACCACACCCTTTATCGTAAAAACTCCACCCCAACATTTGGCATAGAGCCAACAAAAATCAAGAAAAAACCAACTTTCAAAATCGGAAAGTTGGTTCTTTATTTGATTTTAATTTTGATTAAGTTTCTAGTTTCTTCTTACTCTGGGCTTTCCATGTTTTTCTTAGCTCCAATATAGAACAAAATCGGTAGTACTAATCCCAAAGCTAAAGAAAATACTGAGCCTACTATTGATATTTCTTGGTCAGTAGAAAGACTGTAAACAATTGTTAAAATTTCAGATGCTACTGCTAGAGCCATCAAAAGTATGGCAAACTTTGCACAAGTTCCTGCTTTTTCTTTTACTCTAGAGTTCTTAACTCCCAAAATACCTGTAACTAACATAAATGCAGCTGCTGCTACAGAAAAGATAACCACCACATAAGTTAATATTACAACTCCTCCACCATAATAAATTGAAAACAATGCTATTGCTCCTAATAGTACAGGAACGCTAATTAAAGTAACAACTGTAGATATTCCTCCAAATACTATCAAAAGTATTCCTACAACTTTCAGATATTTTCTGCCTGCCAATACTGTGTTTTCGTTTTCCATTTTTTTCTCTCCTTTTAATATTCCAATATAAATTTATAACATATATAGTATAACATAACCCTTTATATTTTTACAATTTTTATTGAAAGAATTTTCTGTTCTGCTCTTTGTTCTTTGTTTTGTTTATGGTCTCTTAGTAATTACATTTTGCTGTAAACTATTTCCATTCCTTCCACATAGAAGCTATGGTCTTTTACAAGATTTCCATTTTCATTGAAAACAAGCTCTAACGTTAAATCACTAAAAGTATCATCAGTTAATACTACAGTTCCACCATCTACTATTTCCCAAGTATAAAGATCTTCGCTTGTTTCTCCATTTTCTCCAAGTAATTCACTAGCAGTTCCATCTTCATTAAAGACATAGTATTCTATCCAGTCTGGACTATTTTCTAGTTCTGCTTCCAAGTTGAAATTACTTTCTCCATCAAATAAATTGTCTGATTCTTGCCATTTTCCAATAAGATCTTCTTCTGTTAGTTCTGGTGCACTGCCACCACATCCAGCAAATAATGCCATACTCAAAATTAAAGTTGTTGCAATTACCAATATTTTTTTCATTTTTTTCCTCCTTTTTTTGTTAATAATTTTTTTATAAACTGTCAAGCACATCTGCAAGATAATCCAAACCTGAACTGGCATAAAAGAAGCAATCAATATTACCGTTGGCCTTCTCATTTTTCACCCATTGGACTGCTTTCATGTGATTTTCCCCGTCAACAATCATTGCAATTTTGCAAGAAGGCAAGGCCATTTTTATATTATGAATTCTATCCTTCCATTCATATACTGTATAAGGACTAACATCTTTTACCTCTACCAAAATTATATTTGGCATATATGTCTTTACATAGTTCATAAAAATATTAGGGCTACGCTCTTCTCTTATTTGGATTAAAGGATTTTTGGAAGCAAGCATTTTGGTTATGCCCTCTAGCATCAATCCATTTCCAATACATAGCAATGCTGTTTTTTTCAAGGAAATCACCTCCTTTCATATCTGCTTTAGTTCTTTTTTGTTTACATTACAAATTTTTAACTATAAATTAAAATATATTTAAATTATATCTATTTATAAATAAAAAACCCCATACATTTGTATAGGATTTCTAATTTTTTTATTTTTTTTGCTTTTGTATATTTATTTTGATGCTTATTTTAATTATAAATATTTATATCAAATTTTATGTATCCATCATATATCAAGATTTATATATCCATCTCATCATCTATATCCTCCTCAGATATTATAAATTTCTTCATAGATACATCGATTGCTAATTTAAGTAAGTTTGTGTATCCTGTTTTGTCTTTTAAGTTAGCAATATGATAATTCAATGTGCTTCTTGTTATTCCCAAGTATTCACAAGTTTCTGCATGTGAATATCCGTTAACCTTTAGTTTAAGAACCTTTAATTCTTGTTTTGTGAATTCTGAGGCTTTGGCCAAGCCTATTACAATCTCTGGAAGTTTGTCGGGGTAAACATTTTCTCCATTAATAATTTGATTCATGACTTCCAAAAGGCTTTTTTCGCTATGGTCTTTGTACCAAAATCCTTCACAACCTACTTCCTTAGCCCTTTCAACATGCTCATGTTGAACCATATATGTTACTATAATAATCTTTATATTAGGCTTTGCCTTTTTTACTACAGCTGCACTTTTTATCCCCTTTTCTTTTCCCGCAGTATATATATCCATAAGAATCAAATCTACAGAATTATTTTCACAAAATTCCAAAGCTTTTTCAGCATCTTCAATCGCCCCAACAAGCTTGTAGTCTTCGCTTTCTAACACTACATATCTCATTAATTCTCTTGAACTCTTTTGATCATCTACAACCAAAACTTTATACATAAAATTCTCCAACTTCATCACTAAAACATTTAATTCAAATCCTTTGTGCTTGTTATATGATAACATTTTTTCTTAAAAATTCAATAGCTTCTAAATACCCTCTAAGCCCCTTGCCTTTGATTGTGCTTTGGCAGGCTGGCTCCGTATAGGAAAACTTTCTATAGTCTTCTCTAATGGATATATCTGAAATATGTACTTCCACCGTTGGAATATTTACAGCCTTTATGGCATCGTGGATGCCTATGCTTGTATGTGTGTATGCAGCAGGGTTAATTACTATTCCATCAAACAGCCCATAAGCCTCTTGAATTTTGTCAATAATGCTTCCTTCATGGTTAGACTGAAAAATCTCCACTTCAATTTCTTTTTTTTCGCAAAACTCTTCAATCATAGTTACTAAGTCCGCATATGTTTCTTTGCCATATATTTCCGGTTCTCTAATGCCTAGCATATTTATATTAGGTCCATTAATTACTAATATTTTCACTTTTGTTCTCCCTTTTCAAATTCAAAGCCTATTTTACTTTCTCAGATCCTATTTTAATTTCTCAAAGTCTATTTTAATCTCAATATCTATTTTAATCTCAATGTCTATTTTAATTTCAATGTCTATTTTAATTTCAAAGCCTCTATTATTTCATTGGTGGCTTCTCTTGAGTTTCTAGGGTTTTTCACTGTGTAGTCTTGCAAAGCTTCGTATATGGGTCTTCTTTCTTTGCTAAGTTTTTCTAGATCCCGAGACAAAGGCCTCCCTCTTGAAGAAAGCATATTTATAGGTTTGTCTAGAAATATTATTTTTCCATTTTGAGAAAGTGCCTTTCTGTTTTGTTTCAAGAGAATACTTCCTCCTCCCGTTGCTATGACCTGACCTGTTTCTTTGGAAATCTTAGTTATAATTTCTGCCTCTATTTCTCTAAATCTTTTTTCTCCTTCTATTTCAATAATTTCCTTAGGATTTTTTCCATGAACTTTTAAAATTTCTTTGTCTGTGTCCATAAATTTTATGCCTAGTTCCCTAGCTAGCATTCTACCTACCGTTGTCTTTCCCACTCCTGGCATTCCTATCAAAACATAGTTTGTAATTTTTTTTTCCAAATTTAATAGAGCCTGATCCAATTTGTAGTTTGAAACTTTATGGCTTGTATCATCATCGCAAAAGAATAAATTATGAGCATATAATGCCTGTGCCAATAACATTCCCAATCCGCCTGTGGTGATAATGTCTTTTCTTTGGAGCACCAAATCTGTTTTGAGAGGATTGTATATTACATCTACCACTGCCTTTAGGTCTTTGAACTTTTCAAGATTTATTGGACTTGCTTCATTGTTTGGATACATTCCAACTGGTGTGGTATTTACAACTATGTCCCCATTCCATGCATCTTCTAGCTTCTCATAGAATCCCTCTTCATTACGAGAGAGTATTAGAACTTCCTTCGCCCCATTATCTAGGGCAACTGCCTTTACGGTTTTAGAAGTTCCTCCGCTTCCCAGAATTATTACCTTTTGCCCTCGAAATCCTATGCCTTTTCTATTGCACAGTTCTAAAAACCCAAAG
>CAYJJM010000016.1:0-10717 GCA_964370515.1 uncultured Oscillospiraceae bacterium
ATACACATACACATACACATACACATACACATACACATACACATACACATACACATACACAATTGTAATTCAATTTCAATAATATAGTCGACCCTATGCGACAAAAATTGTGGGGAGAAAGGAAAGGTATATTTTTTACTCAGTAAACAGTAAGATGAGTAATTATAATATACCATGTGCATAAACTTACTATGGAAATGTTAAACAGATCTCTAGAGGGCATTGCAATAGCCAAAGGTAATTCCATCCATAAAAATCTTTCGTATATGATAAAAAGAGATATTTTGGAAGACAAGTTGAGAAAGGGAGCAAAGCTTACCGAGCAAGACTTGTGTGAAAAATATGGGGTTAGCAGAACTCCTATTAGAGAAGCTTTTTTTCAGCTAGAATCCGAAGGACTAATCGAAATCATACCTAATAGAGGTGCCTTTGTAGTAGGCCTCTCTTCCCAAGATAAAATTGACATTCAAAGGTTAAGAGCTTTATATGAAGTTCAAGCTACCCAGTGGGCCGTTGAGAGAATTACTGCTTCTCAACTAGAAAAACTATCTGAGACATTTGAGTTCATGGAGTTTTACACTATGAAAAAGGACTATACAAAGATGATAAATATTAATTCATATTTTCATCAGGTCATATATAAAGCTTCTCAAAACAAACTATTGGAGCAAACTTTATCTCTGTTTCAAACCTATACAAGCGATTCTGTAAATTTGGAAAAAGCCACTTTGTTTCTGGATGAAATACTTGCAGAGCATAGGGTAATATATGAGGCATTTCTAGAAAAAAATCCTAAAAAGGGTTCTGATGCTATGGCGGCTCATTTAGAAAACTCTATTCTAAGAAAGAAAGCCGTTAACAAATAGCTATGAGGCTTATAGATTTTTTGAATTCTATATTAAAAACTTCATATAGAAACTTAAATCTCCCGTATGAAAATTTATTAAAAAAATTTTCACTCTTTAGTAACTACCAAAAACCACCCTTAAGGGTGGTTTTTTCATATTCTTATAATTTATTTCAACAATAGTATATTATAAAATTATAGTATAGTAATATTGGTTAAATTACAATTCCTAGCAAAAAATTCATTATGCTATTAACTATTGGCACTAGTATTCTAGATGTGAGCCCCAAAAGTATAGCCGCTAGTAATATAAAGGTTCCATAATTATAGATTTGCCAATACCAACCTTTTCTCTTAAGGTTGAATATTTCTCCAATCAGGTTATAGCCATCTAGAGGTGGTATAGGCAGTAAGTTAAATACCATCAAAACAACATTAATTTGAATTACATATAATAATATTGTATATATTATCTCGCCCATAGTAGTAAATATATATGCTCCAGCCAAGTTAATATATAATGCGAATATTCCTGTAAATACTATCGCTAGAATTAGGTTCATTGTAACTCCCGCTATGGAAACTAAAGCCTCATCCCTCCTTGGATTTTTGAAGGCTCTCGGATTTACTTGTACAGGCTTCCCCCATCCAAATCCTATAAATGCCAAGGCTACTAAACCTATTGGGTCAATATGTGCCCCTGGATTTATTGTTACTCTCCCCTGTGCCTTAGGTGTTTGATCCCCAAGCTTATACGCCACAAAGGCGTGGGCAAATTCATGGAATGATAGTCCTATTATTATCCCTGGAACTATTAGCATTAAATTCCTGAGCCAATCAACAGGATCATCCATTATGCCGCTGTTAAAAGCAAGCATGGCTATTAACAATATAAAAATTATTTTCTGTGCGTTGACTTGAAAACCGTTCATAAATTCTTTCCTTCCTACCTAATCTAAATGAATATTCTTTTTACTCAATAATTTATTTAAGCAACCAAGTTTTACTCTCTTCCATTATATAATTATATTTGCACACAATTTTGTTTTTTATGTGTTGCCCCACTATTCTTACTTGCCGGTATGATTTTTTTAACTCCGCATTCTCAATATAATTTGTTTTCTTTTGCTTCCATATCTATAATAAATTAATATTTCAACCTATCTCCATAGTTCTCAAGGACATAGTCCATATCTTTGTCTCCTCTGCCACTAAGATTAACAAGGACAAATCCTGGATTGTTCTCAAGTTTAGCTAACTTAATTGCATAGGCTACAGCATGTGAACTTTCTATTGCAGGAATAATTCCTTCCATTCTTGATAATTCAAAGAATGCATCAATAGCTTCATCATCATTAATAGAATCATATTTAACTCTGCACACATCTCTTAAGAAAGCATGTTCTGGTCCACTAGATGGGTAGTCAAGTCCGCTGGCAACTGAATGGACAGGCGCAGGTTCACCCTTTTCATCCTTAAGCATTATGCTTTCAAATCCATGAAGTACTCCTTTTTCTCCATAAGTTAGAGATGCTGCATGGTCTCCTAATGTAGTTCCTTTTCCTAAAGGCTCTACCCCATAGATGTCTACAGGTTCATCTAGGAATGCTGTAAAAAGTCCCATAGCATTACTTCCGCCACCTACTGACGCAACTATGGCATCTGGCAAATATCCTGTCATCTCTTTAAATTGACTCTTTGCTTCTTCTCCCACAACCATTTGGAAATCTCTTACCATCATAGGGAATGGATGAGGTCCAACAACAGAACCTATACAATAAATTGCATCTTTATACTGTTCCATATATGCTTCAAAAGCAGAATCTACAGCTTCTTTTAGAGTTTTTAAGCCGTGGGATACTGGAACCACTTTGGCACCCAGCAACTTCATTCTCGCTACATTTGGTGCTTGCTTAGCTATGTCTACTTCTCCCATGTGAATTTCGCATTCAAGACCAAAAAACGCTGCTGCTGTTGCTAGGGCTACTCCATGTTGCCCTGCACCTGTTTCTGCAATTAATTTTTTCTTGCCCATATACTTTGCAAGAAGTCCTTCTCCCATACAGTGATTTAATTTATGAGCTCCAGTATGATTTAAATATTCTCTTTTTAAATAAATCTGTGTTGTGCCTAGTTTCTTTGAAAGCCTTTCGCAGTGATAAACCGGTGTTGGTCTACCTTGGAATTCTTTTCTGATTCTTCTAAGCTCGTTAATAAACTGTGCAGAGTGGGCTATAGTTTGGTAAGCCTCCGTAATTTCTCTGAATCCTGGTTCTAACTGTGGCGGTAAATAGCTTCCACCATACTCCCCAAATCTTCCTTCTTTATTTGGATACTCTTTTAAATACCTTGCATAATCCACTGTTTCAATTCTTCCATTTGTCATTTCTCTTTCCTCCTTATTACTTTTAAAATATTAATGAGGGTCTCTGCATAATAGAACAAAAAAAGCCTGTCCTATTACAAGGACAAGCTTATGCCTGCGGTACCACCTTGTTTGATGCATATCTAATTTAAATATACATCCTCTCTGCAGAGTGCCATCACACCCTTCGCCCATAACGTCAGCGTCACGTCTCCGATACTTAGCAAAGTGTTTATGCTGTTCTCTTCGCCCTCAGAGGCCCATTTCTCTACAACTGTCATTTCCTTGGCTTCCACCATCCCAAGTTCGCTGTAAATCGTTTTGTAGCTTTACTCCCTCTTCATAGGTTTATCTTCAATTAACTTTATGGTAACATAACAATCTTTGGTTGTCAATTAAAAATATAGCAGTTTTTATTTTTATTTTTTTGATTTCAATTTTTCATTATTAGCCAAATAATGCTTATTCACTTTTGCCCAGTTTTATAAAATATGGGCTGAAATAGTTATAACTAAAATGAAAACCTTTTACATATACTTTTGTACAGCATTATAAAGCCGCTATATATTACTATATACTATTTCCCCATTAATAACTGTCATTGCTGTTTTTATATTATGTATCTCATATTTGTCCACTTCAAAAGGATTATTGTCAAATACAGAAAAGTCCGCATATTTACCTACTTCAATGCTTCCGATTTTATCTTCCATACCTATTTGATATGCGGCCCCTATAGTATATCCGCCTATGATTTCCTCAATGGATAACTTCCAGTCTACTGGTGGCAATACTAGCGCATCTGGCTCTCCTGGCATTTGCCTTGTATGAGCAACCTCCATAGATATCATAGGATGTATTCCTAGCTCATCTACAGGAAAATCGCTGCCCAAAGATAGTTTGCCACCGTTTTTAAGTATTTCTTTAATAGGATAAGTTCTATCTGTTCTGTCTCCTATAATAGGCCTATCATTATCTGTTCCATAATGCCAACATCCTGTAGTGTTTGCGATAATATTATATTTCGCAAACAAAGGAATATCTTCTGGTATACAAAGAGTTGTGTGAGCATTGGTTATTCTCGTTTTGTCATAGCCTGCCTCCCTAACAGCCTTTGCCGCTTTCACTGTTTCATGTATGGCTTTATCACCTATGGCATGTATATATATATCTAAGTTTTCTTTGGCAACATCAAGGCAAAACTCGCTGAGCTGCTCATCGCAAAGCATTGGTTCTACCTTTTCGCCATTGTAGGTATATGGTTCAACCAAACTTGCTGTTTTAGTTTCAAATGTTCCATCATTTATTATCTTCATGGTTTTAAATTCTAACATATCTTGAATATAAATATTTGTTCTTTTTTCGAGAAGTCTTTCTATTGAACCTATCATTGCTTCTTGTGTAAGTATAAGCTCAGAACCAAAAATTCTCTGAGGCACTTCCCCAGTTTCTATCATACTATGTAGCAAAGGCAATCCCTTTTCTTCCATAAAACCTTCTGCCCCACATTCAGCAACAGCGGTAATTCCAGCTTCTCTATACATATCAAAGCATACCTTGAGCCATACTTTTAATTGCTCTTCATCAAAAAATTCTATTTTGTCCATCATCATAAGCATGCAACTTAGCTCTGCAAAATGGCCTGTAGGCTCTCCATTTTCATCTCTGTAAAAGAAGTGAAACCCTGGAATAGGGTCTTTTGTGTCTTTTGTTATTCCTGCTAATTCTAGGGTTTTACTGTTACAAAAACCTTCATGGCCTGTGCTTCCAATTAATAATATTGGTTTATCATTGCAAATTTCATCTAGTATTTCTTTGGTAGGCGGAATATCGTTAAAATGCCATTCCCCATATCCATGGCCAAAGTAGTTATCTCTGTCTGGATTTTCTTTTAGAAACTTTTCAACTTGAGCAAAAATGCTTTCTTTTTCCATCATTATATCGAACTGAATTCCTGAGCTATAGTATGCGGCCATAATTGGATGTGCATGGGCATCAATAAATCCTGGGAACAGGCACTTTCCTTTGAGATCTATTTCAACAGCCCTTGGGAACTCTTCCTTTGCTTTTTCTAAATCCCCTACAAACACTATCTTATCATTAGATGTGACCACAGTTTCTTCCCATACATTATCTTTTTTGCCAATATATATTTTTCCATTAATATAAATTTTTTCCATGGCTTTCTCCTTTATTATTTTTGATTTTTAAATATTTTTGTTGGTATAAATCAAATTTTCACTATTTTTATTTTACTTTTTCTATTACTTTTTTTGATGAATCCCTTTAGGCAATCTGGTATGTTTTCTTAACTATTATAACTTATTTTCTATATAAAACATAGTGATTATATTTACCATATGCTAAGTCATATAATAAATAATTTAATTTATTCCAAAGCAAATAAAGTTTTTCTCACTCCAAAGCCTTGTACCTTATAATCAAGGCTTTGTTTATTAAAAATTAGTTGTATTTACCAGTTAAAACTCCCACCTTTATATTTAAGACAAATTTAATATTGGACTTGCTATTTTACTCATACTTAACACACATTTACATGTTATTATCTAGTAAGGATAGATTTATAGGAATATAATATAGACAATAAATAAACAACAGTAGTTGCATATAAAGTCAAGCGTTCAAAACTTATGCAACTGCTGATAATATATATCAACCATATTCTTAATGTATTATTAAAAAACAGGAGGATTAGCTATTGAAATTTGACTTACATTGTCATACAAAAGAGGGTTCTATAGATTCAAAAATAGGAATTATCGAATATGCTTATAGCTTAAAGAAAAAAGGATTTCAAGGAATGATGGTTACTGACCATGATTCATACAAAGGGTACGAGCATTGGAAAAATTTTTCTTCACCTTTCAAAGGTGAAAGTACATTGGCTTCTTGTCATTCTAAGTTGGCCTCAATATTATACCACTGGGCACATGACTTTACAGTAATAAAGGGAATAGAATACGATACAAAGGATGCTGGACATTTTCTTGTTGTTCTTCCAGATAATGTACATTTGAAAGTTCTACAAGTACGAGGAATGTCTGTTAATAAATTAATTAAACTTGTTCACAAAAATGGGGGAGTTTTAGGACCTGCCCATCCTTTTGGTGTAAAATCTTCTAGCTTAATGTTTTCAAGAAAAATAAAAAAAGATCCCAATATAATCAAAAAGTTTGATTTTATTGAAGGATTTAATACTTGCGAGGCCGAAAGTTCAAACAGGCTTGCCAAAGAAATAGGTCTTCTAAATAAACTTCCTATGATAGGCGGTTCAGATTCCCACTCTGCAAAAGATGTGGGTCAAGGATACACAATATTCACAAATCCCATTCATTCAAATAATGATTTGATAGCTTCCATAAAAAACAACTCTATCATAGAGTTTGGCGGAGTCGAAAGGGGGAAAACTATTAAAACTTCTATGAAAATGTCAATGCCTTTAGTAATAGCCTTCAAAGCCTATAATTCCTTCTTAGGTTTACTTTTCTCCCCCTATAGAAACTATATATTTAAAAAATGTTTTTCTTAAAACCTTCTAATTCTATAAGGTTCCTTTAACCACTCTTTCTTTTCCATCTAAGTCATTAAATATTCCTATATTTGAATAGGCTTCTTCTTTCATAAGCATTATAACCTCTTGCCCTTGTCCATGACCTATTTCCATAATCAAAGTTCCATTTAATTTCAAAAAGTCTTTGCCTTCTTTTATTATCTTTCTATAGAAATCTAATCCATCTTTTCCTCCGTCCAAAGCAAGTTTTGGCTCAAAGGACTTCACTTCTTTCATTAGAGTTTCAATTTCTCTTGTAGGTATATATGGTGGGTTTGAACATATAATATCAAATTTCTTTGTGATTTTTTGAAAAAGATCACTTTCTATTATCTCAACATTTATATGGTTTACCCTTGCGTTTTTGTCTGCTACTTTTAAAGCACCTTTGCTCACATCAGATAATGTTACATTAGTTCTTTCATTTCTTTTGCCTATGGAAATTCCTATAGCTCCGCTGCCACAACAAAGGTCTAAAACTTCAATATTTTTTCCATCGCCCTCATCTTTTTTCTGTTTTTTTATTTCTTCTTCTACTTTTTCTATCAGTATTTCGGTATCCATTCTAGGTATCAAAACTTGTTTGTTTACTTGGAATTTAAGACCCATAAATTCTTGATAACCCATTATATATTCTATTGGTTCTCCTTTTATTTTGCGACTAATATATTCATTGTATTTTTTTGCATTTTCTACTGTTATGATTTCATCCCAACAATTAAACAGCTGTCCCATTTCAATTTCTCTGACATGGCAATAAAGCAATTCGCTTTGCACCTTTGCATCTCTTTCTTCAATTCCCACATCCTTTAATTTTTTTTCTCCTAGAGAGATTAGGGTCTTTGCGTTTTTAATTAGATTTCCATTTTCATCACAAATTCCTTCTCCAATTATTTCGCTTTCATTTGTAACCACTTTTAAAGCCGCAACAGCTACTTCCAACTGTTCATTGGTAGGTTCTGCTGTAGTTATTTTTTGCAAATAAATTCCAGGTAAACTTAAAACTTTTACCAACCAGTTATCACTTCTTCCTGCCCATCTAAGAAGTTCATATGAAAGACCAGCAATTACAGGCAGGAGTAATAGTCTTGATGAAATCCTTATAATTAAATTTGGCCATCCCAAGAATGAAAATAATATTAAGCTTATTATTAAAACAAAAACCAAGAAGCTTGTACCGCATCTTGGGTGAAGAGTAGTAAATTCTTTACAATTTTCAACTGTTAATTCTTTTTCGCTCTCAAAACAATGTATGGCTTTGTGCTCTGCACCATGATACCTAAAGACATCTTTTATCTCTTTAATTTTGGAAATCAAAAGAACATAAATAACGAAAAGAATTATTCGCACAAATCCTTCAATTAGATTTAAAAATATATGATTATCCCAAATTAGCCCACCCACATTCACTAAAGCTGTAGGTAGTATAATAAAAATTCCTATGGAAAATGCCAATGAAAACACTACTGCAAAATACATCAAAACATTCCATGCTTTTTCTTTGCCTAACTTCTTGTTAAGCCATCTGGTCAATTTATCTTCTTCAAGGGCATTTTCTCCGTCATATTTTTCTAATATGTCAGCTGACTGCATTATTGTTTTAACGCCTTCTATTAAAGCTCCTCCAAAAATTCCTACTCCTCTTATTATTGGAATTTTTGTCCAGCTTTTCACTCCTTGTCTTTTGCTTATTTTCCCATATAAAATTTTGTTAGGCAACCTCATTACTAGGGCAACTTTCGTTTCCCCTTTCATCATTATTCCATCAAGGACAGCCTGACCTCCAACCTTTGTTGGCCTTGCACTTTTTATAAAAATCTTCTTTAAGTCCATAGTTTTCTCTAATTTTATCCTAACTTTCTTTATTTATATTTTAATTTTTTCTATTAGGAATTTTTTCACAAATTTCCTTTGTCAACTTTCGTAATAATTCATAATAATTTTCTTACAAGAATTATATTATTTACCTTTTTTAATCTTACTATTTAAAGCTGCTTAAGGAATTTTCTAAGCTTTTGTAGTTGGTTTTTTTCAAAAGGTTTATAAACTCATCATTGTTTTTTGTATGAATTAGGTGGTTCATTATAATTTCCATAGTTTCTTGATTTGTTCCATCACCTAAGGCTCTTCTTAGATACCAAACAGCCTCAAGTTCTTCCATTGTCATAAGGCTTTCTTCTCTTCTAGTGCCTGATTTATTCAAATTAATTGCTGGGAATATTCTTCTTTCTGAAAGTTTTCGATCCAAATGTAATTCCATATTACCTGTGCCCTTAAATTCTTCAAATATAACTTCATCCATTCTGCTTCCTGTTTCTACTAGAGCAGTAGCTAAAATCGTGATGCTTCCTCCCTCTTCAAGGTTCCTAGCAGCACCAAAGAATTTCTTTGGCTTATATAAAGCCCCTGGGTCAAATCCTCCTGACAAAGTTCTTCCTGTAGAAGGCATTACCAAATTATATGCCCTTGCAAGCCTGGTGATACTATCTAGCAAAATAACCACATCTTTTCCTTGCTCAGCTAATCTTTGGGCTCTTGCCAGAACCATTTCTGCTGCCTTTACATGATGTTGAGGTTGTTCATCAAAGGTAGAATATATTACTTCGCCATTTCCCTTTAGGGACCTTTTCATATCTGTAACTTCTTCAGGTCTTTCATCTATTAATAGAACAATTAGTTCTGCCTCTGGATGGTCTTCTTCGATCCTATTTGTTATTAACTTAAGTAAAGTTGTCTTTCCTGCTTTTGGTGGTGCTACAATTATTCCTCTTTGCCCTTTACCTATTGGAGAGATTAAATCTATTAGCCTAGTTGCCAATTCTCTTCCGTTTTTTTCAAGCTTAAATCTTTCTGTAGGGAAAATAGGAGTTAGGTCGTCAAAGTTTTTTCTTCGGATAGCTTTTTCAGGAAGCTCTCCATTGACAAGTTCAGGTGCAATTAAGCTTCCAAATCTATCTCCCACTTTTGCTTCTCTTGCTTTCCCTTTAATTTTATCTCCAGTTCTTAGTCTGAATTTTTTTATCAGTGCAGGAGAAACATAAACATCATCTTCTCCACTCATAAAATTATGGAACCTCAAAAATCCAAAACCACTTTCTGGTGGAAGTTCTAGAATTCCCTCCACTTCTCTTAAGTTTTCTTCTTTTTCTCTTTTGTTCTCTATTTGTATGCTCTTTTCATCGCTTTCCTTTTGAGCAAGTTTTAAAATTTCTTCTACCAGTTCATTTTTCTTTAGTTTTTCAACATTTGAAACACCAATTGAGCTTGCCATGTCTCGAAGCTCAGCAATTTTTTTGTCTTTAAAAATTTTTTCATCCATAATTGGATTTTCTCCTTTTCTTTTTCTATTGGGGTTTTTAGATTTTTAGATTTTCTAATAAAGATAAGCTATTGCTTAGTTTTATCAAATAGACTTTTAGATATATTCTAATATATGATACCATATCATGGCTAAATATCAATAATTTATAGTAAAAAAGCTATGAAAATCCAATAAAAAAGTGTGAAACACTTTTTGCAATTTATGTTTCACACCTTATTTTATATTTTTCTGGCTTGTAGGGAGACTTCTTTTCTGCCTGCACTGAGCACTTGCCTTCCTTTTTCTTCAAACCCCATTTTTTTATGAAAACTCAAAGAAGTTTCATTTGGAGGTTTTATATCTATTTCGCAAGTTACAATATCATACCCTTCTTCTCTTCCAAGTTCAAAGACAAAATCATATAATAGCTTACCTATTCCTTTCCCTTGATGTTCATCTGGGATCACTATTCTATCAATATAAATAAAATTTTCCATCCTATCATTAAACCAAAGGAAATTTTCATTATCATAATTTGCATCTTCTTTGAAAACCATTAGAAATCCAAGAACTTCATCGCCCTCCACAACAACCTTATGAAGAAACAATTCCTTGTCCATTTTCCTTAATTTT
>CAYJJM010000016.1:10727-15677 GCA_964370515.1 uncultured Oscillospiraceae bacterium
TTTCATATCCATAGGTGCCAAAAAATGAACCAGATCTTCATTATATTTTAATATTGTTTGATAATGTTCCTCTTTTGCATCAATAATCTTCATATTTATCCTTTCCAGTAAATTCATTTGCATATTAATCACTTTTAGCACTGCTTACTATTTCTATCTTTTAATATATGATCTTTTTCTTTAGTTATCTGTTTATCTTGGCTAAGTTGGCATAATTGCTTCAAACTATATTCTGTAATTACTTAGCCATAAACTCTTTTACTGCCTCTACAACTCTATCCGCTTCTTCCGGCATATTATATGGAGCAAATCCAACTCTCAAAAGTCCACCAACTTCTCTAAGTTTCCAAACCTCTGTGATTAATTCCATAGCATAGTAATGACCATCCCAGACAAATATGCCTTTTTCTCCCATAAACTTGGCAAGGGCATTTGTATGATATCCTTCTACCAAGAATGAAACTGTGCAAGTTCTCTCTGCATCCTCTGCCGGTCCATAAATCTTCACACCTTCAATATTTCTAAGTTTATTTCTTAAATCTCTAGCCAATCCATCCTCATAATGATCAATTGCAAGCATTCCTGCAACCACATTTTTCCTTCTACCTTCTAGTCCTTTTGTTTCTTCTTGGAAAAATTCCATATGTCTTTTCCCTATATCTCCAATAAATTCAACAGTTTCTGCTGCACCACAAACAAGCTCTTTGGCAATTGTTCCTGTTTCTAGTTTCAAAGGCATGTCTAAGTTATCATCAGCCATAACTCTAATTGTCTTGGTTTTCTCACCTAGTTCTTTATTCATATATAAAATCCCAAGATGTGGGCCACAAAATTTATAGGAAGAGCAATATAGCACGTCCATTCCAACTGCCTTGACATCAATTGGTCTATGTGGGGCATAATGAACAGCATCTACACAGACAATAGCTCCTACTTTATGTGCTTCATCAATAAACTTTTTAATGTCGCTAATTGTTCCACAACCATTTGCTGCCCAATTAATAGCCAGAACTCTAGTCTTGTTAGATAGCTTTGACTTGAAATCTTCAAAGTCTAGCTGAGCAGTTTCCGGATTAACTTTAACAGCCTTAGCTACCATTCCGAAGTCTTCTAATGTTCTCCAAGGTGATCTATTTCCTTCATGGTCAATATCTGTAATAATTATTTCATCTCCCTTTTCCATAGTCCTAACTAGTCCAAGAGCTACTTTAAATGCAATTGTAGAAGTGTTTTCTCCAAAAGCAACCTCTTCTGGATCGCAATTAAAGAAATCTGCATATACTCCTCTCGCATTTAATACTGCCGCATCGCTATCCCTTGAAGTCTTAAACTCTCCATCACAATTTGCATTGGTATAATACATGTAATTATTAACCTTTTCAACTACTCTATTTGGCACCTGAGTTCCCCCTGGTCCATCTAGGAATGCTGCCGGATATCCATTTACAGTTGTTGAAAGGGCAGGGAACTGCTGCCTAATATAGTCAATATCAAATTTAAATTCTTTCATTACTCTCTCCTTTTTCATATAATAGCGTTTTCTTTTCACTTACTAATTTACTTGTAGTTTTGCTACTACTCTTATCAGTATTTAATTTTTATTGGTGCTTTCATCTACATATATCATATTACATTTTACCTATTTTTTCAATTAGTTCTATCTATTATCCTAATTATATCACTAAATATACCATAGGCAGTCTGCTCTATTTCTGGGTTTGTTTCCACGATAGAGACTGTACCCATTAAGTCAGTTTTAATCGATACTATTGATGATGTTCCATCAATATTGGCTAACAGATCATTTGCAGGCAATAAGGTTGGTTCAACCTTTCCTACTACCTTTCTCTCTTCAATATATCCTTTGCAAATCAGCTTTATTTTCTTTCCTTGTTCTTTTGCCATTTTTACATCTTCTAGTGTGACATTTTCTATACCTTTTCTAATTATCTTATCTGGCGTAATATCTGCTTCCATAAGCACATTAAGTAATGCTGTAACCTTTGCTGCTGCATCATACCCTTCAACATCCATGGCAGGATCTGCTTCAATAAAACCTCTTTTTTTGCCCTCTTCCATTATTGCCTCATACTTAGTCCCCTTCTCCATTTCCTCCAGTATAAAGTTTGTTGTGCTATTAAGAATTCCATCTATTCCTATAACCTTGCAAAATTTTAGATTATCTTCTACAAGATTAAAAATTGGTGTTCCATCCATTACAGCTGTTTCAAAGAAAAAGTTACATCCCTTTTTTTCTGCTAGTTCTTTTAAATTTTTATAATCCCAAGCAATTGGTCCTTTATTTGCAGTTACTACATCTTTTTTTCTTGTTAAAGCTCCTTTAATATGATCAATTGCAGGCTGACCTGAAAAAATTACCAAAGGTGTAATTTCCACCAAAATATCATAATCTATAGATTCAACCACCTCTTTTGAATTTAGGGTAGAGAAAGAATTTCCCTTAGGATCAAATGTGCCTTTCTCTTCAAGTTGTCTGCAAGCCTCTATAGTATCTATCCCCTCTTGGTTTACCAATGAGCCTCTACTTCCTGTAGTTATTGCAGTTACTATAATTTCAGCCTTATACCTATCCTTTATCTCCTTTTCCTTAGCCTTCAGCAATCGAGCTGTAGCCCTGCCTGCATTTCCAAATCCTAGAAAAGCTACTTTAAAAATTTTCATCTTTCATTCTCCCCTATTTATTAATACTTTCAGTTCTGTTATTTACGCAATGTTGTAAATAAAGCTTAATAAAAGGAACCCTCTAGGGTTCCTTCATTATCTTTTGTGGTTTTTGTTTTCTGAATAAAGGTTACTACACTCATAACGTATCTTATTTGCTGTATTTGTAGAAGCCTTCGCCTGTTTTCATCCCAAGCTTATTTCCTCTAACCATTTTTCTCATTAGAGGATGAGCTCTATATTTTGGATCTCCATATTCAGCATATAGCACATCCATAATAGCCAAACACACATCTAGCCCAACTAGATCTCCTAGGGCCAAAGGTCCCATTGGGTGATTTGCTCCAAGCTTCATGGCATTATCAATGCCTTCCGCATCTGCAACACCATCTGCCAAAACTCCTACAGCTTCATTTACCATAGGTATTAATATTCTATTTACAACAAATCCAGGTGCTTCAGCAACTTCTACTGCTGTTTTGTTAATAGCTTTAGTTAAATCAATAATTACATCTCTAGTTTCATCAGAAGTTGTTAGACCCTTGATTATTTCAACTAGCTTCATAGCAGGTACTGGGTTGAAAAAGTGCATTCCAATAATTTTGTCTGGTCTTTTAGTTGCTTGCGCAATCTCAGTAATTGAAAGAGATGAAGTATTTGTAGCAATAATAGTTTCAGGCTTGCACAATTCATCTAACTCTGCAAATAGAGCCTTCTTTTGCTCCATATCTTCTGTTGCCGCCTCTATTATAAGGTCCGCATCTGCAACAATACTAATATCTGTTGACCCTGTAATTCTTGCCATAGTATTATTCATGTCTTCTTGTGTTATCTTTTCTCTAGCCACTAATTTAGAAAGATTTTTTTCAACCTTAGCAATTCCACTTTCTACAGAAGTTTCTCTTCTGGCTCTAAGCACTACATCAAATCCACATTGAGCCATTACTTGTATTATTCCTGCACCCATAGTGCCTGTTCCTAAAACTCCTATCTTTTTCATTTTTACCTCCTTAAATGTATCCTAAAACTATTACCTAAAAATTTTTTAATAACCATTGTGTATATATTATACACAATTTTGCCCCATTTGTGGTGTTTTTTTGTAAAAAAAATAAAGTTGCCTCGTATTTTTCCTCTTACATTAAATTATGTTTATCCTGTCACTCAAAGATAGGAACACATATTTATGTATTCCTATCTATCATTAATTATTCTTTTCTTAGCTCTACTCCAACAGTTGAAGGATAAGCTTATTTTTTCTATGCCATATCTTTTAAACCTAGTGTCTTATTTTTCCTTAGCCTCGATTTAAATGCCCTCTATTTCAATCAAGAAGTCACTTGCAACAAGGCTGTTTTCTTCACTTACTTATTTATTTACTTACCAATTTTTTTCTGCAAAGAATAAATCCTATTCCACCCAATGCTACAAATCCTAATATTATATAAAATATCATATTTGCATTGTCACCAGTGTTTGGCATTTCTGTCTTTTCAGTTTCATTTGTTGTCAGATTCTCATTAGTTGCCGCAACCTGCAAGTTTAAATCAATCGTCTCCGTTTCTAGCATCGCTGTAAAGGTGTGAGTTCCCACAGGTAAGGTACTTACATAGGCTCCCCTCAGTGTTATGATTATTGATCCTTGTTCTTTAGTATAGTTTGCAGGGTCTACTTCTTCCCCATTATATCTTAGTCCATTTAACTCTGGTAAATCTCTTCCTTCTATTATAAATACAACATCCTTATTGCTACCCTTTGTCATGTTTTGAGTGTACTTAACTGTTGGGGCTTTTGCAGTTGTTATTGTAAGCGGTTCAGATTCGTCTGAAATTTTGTGTGTTTGTGTTTCTTTAGTTCTTGTTGTGATTTTATACTCTGTCTCCGAGGTTAATCCACCGAAAATTCCGCTACTTTGCCATGTTCCACCATTAATTCTATATTCTTGCCCTGCTTCTGCAATTACCTTAATTGAATTATGTGTTACTGGCAACTCTAAGGATGGCGGTACTGGCTTTGCCCTATCAGCTTTTCCTACCACTACTGCTGAGCTTGTAATTGTTCCCGACTTATTACTATCACCATTTGCAGTAATAGCAACTGTAATATTTGTGCCTATATCATCTTGAGTAAGAGTATAGCTACTACCTGTTGCTCCGGCAATGTCTATGTTATCACGCTTCCATTGGTAAGAAAGGTTGCTAGAATTACCGCCGGCAAGGCTTGCAGTAAGTGCTGGTTGTCCAAACTGCGGAGTTCCTGTAATTTTCG
>CAYJJM010000017.1:0-2318 GCA_964370515.1 uncultured Oscillospiraceae bacterium
TGGGAATGTCATTATTGTGGCAAAAAGATTAAGAATACAAAGATATGTCCAGAATGTAAGGAAGCCTCTATTGTTCAGAGAGGCTATGGGACGGAAAAAGTCGAAGAGGAGATAAGGGAATTATTTCCAAATTACAATGTTGAGAGACTAGATTTAGACACAAGTCAAAAGGCAGGGTTTTTGGAAAAAACTCTGAGGAATTTTTCTCAAGGCAAAATACAAATCCTTATGGGAACACAAATTGTAGCTAAAGGATTGGACTTTGAGAATGTGGGATTAGTAGGAATTATATCTGCAGATACGGCCTTGAATATTCCTGACTTTAGATCTACAGAAAGATGTTTTCAGCTTATAGTTCATGCAGCAGGAAGAGAAGTAAGAGGAGAAGAAAAAGGAAGAGTAATTATCCAAACTTTAAATAAAGAAAACTATGCAATAATTTGTGGCGGAAATCAAGATTATGAAGGCTTTTTTAATAAAGAGATAGAAATAAGAAGATATTTAAAATATCCACCTTTTTCAGATTTAATACAGATAGTTGTTTCTAGCAAAGAAAAGGGCTTGGCAGAAAATCGTGCAGAAAAAGTAAGAGATAATTTAAAAATTCTGCTAGGAAATGAAAGGGAAAATAATATATATGGGCCAACTGAATTAATAAGCAACCAGAAAGAAAGTTACAAGTATCATATTTTAATAAAAAGCCCAAAGGAAGAGAAGGGAATATACAGAGGAGCAATAAAAGCAATAAGGGATAATTTCTTAGAAAATAAAGGAAGATTTAGCAAAGAAGACTTGCAAATTCTTATAGATATAAACCCTTATAGTATGTGGAGAGGATAAAAGAATGGCGATAAGAAATATATTTGTAGAGGGTGATGATGTGCTCAGAAAGAAAGCGAAGACAGTGGATATGATTACACCCAAACTGGCAGAGCTTTTAGATGACATGAGAGAAACAATGAACAAACAAGATGGAGTTGGCATTGCAGCACCTCAAGTGGGTATACTAAAAAGAGTAATTATTGTTCACTATGATACAGAAGACGAAAGTACATACTACGAGTTAATAAACCCTGAAATATTAGAAGAAGAAGGAGAGCAGGAAGGAAGAGAAGGATGTCTTAGTCTTCCGGGATATACAGGACTAGTAAAAAGACCACAAAGAATAAAGGTAAGAGCCCTTAATAGAGAAGGATTTCTAAAAGAATATATATTTGAGGATTTCTCGGCAGTGGTATTGGCGCATGAAATGGATCACCTAGAAGGTATACTTTACAAAGATAAGGCTACATCCTACCAAAAAGTTGATGAAGATGAGGCGAATTAATGAAAATAATTTTTATGGGGACTCCAGATTTTGCGGTTCCTTCACTGGAAAAAATTTATAAAGCAGGATATGAAATTGGATTTGTAATTACTCAACCTGATGCAGCAAGAGATAGAGGGAAAAAAGTTAAATTCCCCAAGGTGAAAGAAAAAGCTTTAGAAATGGGACTTCCAGTGGAACAACCAGAAAAAATAAAAAACAATGAACAGATTTTCAAAATGATTAAAGACTATAATCCAGATGTAATTGTGGTTGTAGCCTACGGAAAAATTTTACCTAAAGAAATATTGGAAATGCCGAAGAAAGCCTGCCTTAATGTTCATGGTTCACTTCTTCCAAAGCTTAGGGGTGCAGCACCTGTTCAACGAGCGGTTTTGGAAGGGGAAGAAGTTACAGGCATAACCATCATGGAAATGGCAGAAGGCCTAGACACAGGCCAGATCTTATCCAAAAGAGAAGTTGAAATAGGAAGATCAGACTCGGGAGAACTGTTTGAAAGACTAAGCCATGTAGGGGGTCAGCTATTAATAGAAACACTAGAAAACATAGATGAGTTTTTAAATAATAAAATAAAGCAGAATGAGGAAGAAGCGACCTATGCAAATATGATTTTCAAAGAGGAAGCAGAGACTAATTTTAACCAGAGGGCACAAATGGTGGATAGTCATATAAGGGGAATGTCTCCATCGCCAGGTGCATTTAGCAAATATGGAGAAGAAAAAATCAAGTTCTTTTCTCCTCACATAATAGAAGAAGATAAAGGAACCTGGAGTCCAGGAGAAATAGTAAGAGTCAATGGTGAAGAGGGAATTGTAATAGCAACCATGGATAAGTTGGTTGGAGTAAAAGAAATACAATTTCCCGGAAAAAAAAGAATGAGTGTAGGCCAGTACATAGTTGGCAATAAAATAAATATGGAAATCAAATTTTAAAATAATATTTATTTTGATAGCCAAGTAAATAATGTCCGCGAAGCACGCAGCTTACGCAG
>CAYJJM010000017.1:2418-15333 GCA_964370515.1 uncultured Oscillospiraceae bacterium
CACACGCAGCTTACGCAGCACACGCAGCTTACGCAGCACACGCAGCTTACGCAGCACACGCAGCTTACGCAGCGTATGAGATTGGAAGTGTAAGACAATCGAAGAAGAGCAACGAAGCAATATGCGAAAAAACAAGTAAGAGGAGGAAAAAAGATATGGATAAGAATAGAAAAACAGCCTACCAAACACTAATGGATGTTGAAGGAAAACGGGCATATTCAAACATAGCCCTTAATCACAGAATAATAATCAACAAACCAGATTCCCAAGCTTTTGTTAGAAAATTAGTTTATGGGGTATTAGAAAAGAAATTCTTATTGGATTTTATAATAGATAAGCTTGCAGAAAAAGGAATACAAGATATGAAAAATCCTGAAAAAACCATATTGAGAATGGGTATTTATCAAATAATGGAAATGTCTTCAGTTCCTGAATATGCGGCAATAAATGAAAGTGTAAAACTTGCAAAGACTTATGTGAAAAGTAAAGCGAATTTTATAAACGGAATGTTAAGAGCCTTTACAAGAGAAAGGTATACAATTAGAATACCAGACAGAAGTGAAGATGAGATGTTTTACTTGTCTACAAAGTACTCATGTGAACCTTGGATAATTGAACTATGGCTAGAAACATATAAGGTTGATCAAGTGGAAGAAATGCTAAAAAGCACGCTGGATCCTTCAGAACTAACTATAAGAGTAAACCAAACAAGAGCACGAAAAAAGGATTTGAAGAAAGAACTGGAAAGCCAAGGATTTAAAGTTAGTGATGGGAAGATGGCTGCAAATGCACTTAATGTTGAAGGCACAGAAATAATTAATAGCAAGCTCTATAAAGCAGGACTTTTTTCTATCCAAGATGAGGCTTCTCAAATGGTTGCAGAACTTATAGCACCAAAGGGAACAGACTTTATAATAGATGTCTGTGCAGCACCAGGAGGAAAAACCTTAGCAATAGCAGAAAAAATGGAAAGCAGGGGTGAAATAATAGCCCAAGATATATATAAAAGAAAAGTTGACATAATAAATAAAGAAGCAGAGAGACTAGGGCTTAGAAACATAACTACTAGAAGCTGGGATGGAACGAGAGTAGACTCTACATTAATAGATAAGGCGGACAAAGTTCTTGTAGATGCACCTTGCTCCGGCTTGGGTGTAATGAGAAGAAAACCAGAAATAAAATATAAGAAATATACAGGTGAAATGAAGAGGTTGCCAGATTTACAATTGGCAATATTATCAGCTTCATCAAAATATGTCAAAAAAGGAGGAGTTCTTATTTATTCAACTTGTACAATAAACACCTATGAAAATGAAAGGGTGGTAAAGGACTTTATAAGGAAAAATCCTTCGTTTAAAATAGTGGAAGAAAAACTATACCTTCCTAATGTTGATAATGTTGATGGATTTTATATTTGTAAGATGAAAAGAGAAAAATTTATAGTATAATATATAGTAAAGAAAATAAAAGAAAGGATTATTGTTAAATGGTGAGTTTAGGATTTAAAAGCAATACCGGTTTAAGACGCAAAAAAAATGAAGACTCCCTTTTCGTAATGCCTAAAGAAGAAGTTTATGTAATAGCAGATGGAGTAGGGGGAAGCAATTCAGGTGAGGTTGCTAGCGGAGTAGCGGTGACATATATAGCAGAGCAAATAAAGAAGAAGCCAATGGATAGCTTTAGAACAGAAAAAGCAGGAATAATGCATATCTTCAATTGCATAGAGGGAGCCAATCAGAAAATTTGTCAGATGGCAGCGAAAGACCCAAAATTAAAAGGGATGGCAACAACCCTGGTACTTTTAACCTTTAGAGATAATAAGGGATATGTATTCAACATAGGTGATAGCCGTGCTTATATCTACAAAAACAAAGAAATGATGCAAATTACGGAAGACCACAGCTATGTAAATTCTTTAGTAAAAATGGGAGCGATAACTGAAGAAGAAGCCAAAACCCATGAAGGTGGGCATATGATAACAAAGGCTTTGGGGGCAGATGAGAAGGTAGAACCTGACCTGTTTACTATTGATGTTGAGAAAGGTGATGTAATTATACTTTGCACAGATGGATTATATGACGAAGTGAGCAATGAAAAAATAGTAAGTTTAATAGAAAAGAGTGAAGGAATGTCTTCACTGGCACAGGAGTTAGTGGAAGAGGCAAATATATCGGGTGGAAGCGATAATATTACTGTAGTTTGTGTAAAAATATAGGAGGAAGTAACAGTGAGTACAAGAATAATTGCTGGAAGGTATGAACTTTTAGAAAAAATAGGTGATGGGGGAATGGCAGTAGTTTATAAAGCCAAAGACAAACTCCTTAATCGTATGGTGGCAGTAAAAATTCTAAAACCGGAATTCACAAAGGACGCTAAATTCATTGAAAGTTTCAGAAAAGAATCTCATGCTGCAGCAAGCTTAAATCATCAAAACATAGTTAATGTATATGATGTTGGAAGAGAAGGTAACATTAATTATATAGTAATGGAACTTATTGAAGGATATACCTTAAGTGAACTTATATATGACACAGCACCCATGCCATACAAAACTGTTGTTGACTTAGCAAAGCAAATTGCTGCAGGATTGAGCGTTGCACACAAAAGAGGAATTATACACAGAGATATAAAGCCACATAACATACTTATAACAGAAGAAGGAGTGGCAAAAATAACTGACTTTGGGATTGCCAAGGCCATAAGCTCTACTACAATCACAAGTGGAACAAGTGAAAATATTATGGGTTCAGTTCATTACTTTTCGCCAGAACAGGCTAGAGGAGGATTTGTTGATGAAAAATCAGACATATATTCTCTAGGTATTGTTATTTATGAAATGCTTACTGGCAAAATACCTTTTGACGGAGAAAACCCTGTATCAGTTGCTCTTATGCATATAAATAATGACATGCCATCCCCATCAGACTTGGTGGCAGGTATACCTCCTAGGCTAGAGCATATTACTATAAAATCTACTATGAAACAGCCAGAAGACAGATATAATTCAATTGAAGAACTTATTAAAGAGTTTAATAATATTGAAGTAGTAGGAAGAGTCGTAGGGGAATCATTCTCAAATATAAAAAATAGACCTAATGCAGAGTTAGATGAGGAATTTGAAGAAGAAATTGAAACAAAATCTAATAAGAAAAAAAAGAAGATATTATTAATAGTAGGCATATCCGTAGGAGCACTACTGATGATAGGAGGAATTCTTGCATTAACTTTAGGTCTTTTTGGAGGGAATGATGTTGAAGTGCCTAATGTCAAAGGACTTACTTATGAAGAAGCAGAAGAAAAACTAAAAGAATTTGGACTAAACATAGACCAAGGTGAACCTATATTCAGTGAGGAATACGAAATAGACACTGTAGCAGGGCAGACACCAGAAGTTGGTGACTCGGTTAAAGAGGGAAGTACTGTAACAGTAAACTTAAGTAAAGGTGATGAAGAAGGACTTGCACCAAATGTTGTAGGAATGCAAGAAGATGATGCAAGGAAGAAAATAGAAGAAGAAGGATATAAAGTTGGTTCTGTAACTACTACTGAAAGTGAAAAACCAGAAGGAGAAGTAATAGAGCAAGACCCTGTAGGAGGTGCGACAGTAAAAGCTGGAGATACGATTAACATTGTACTTAGTGATGGTAAAGGAAAAGAAGAAGGAACGGTTCCATCCTTAGTGGGGAAAACTTTAGATATGGCAAATCGAGCTATTGTTGATGCAGGCTTTGTGTTAGGAACTATTTCCTATGAGACAAGTAGCACATATGCAAAACAACAAGTAATGTGGCAACAATATGCAGCAAACACAAACCTTCCAAAAGGAACTACAATAAATGTTACTGTAAGTGATGGGCCAGCAGAACCAGAACCAGAGCCAGAACCATAAACCTATAGAAAGAAAAGTATGTGCAAAAAAAAAGGACTAATTATTAAAGGAATAGGCGGGTTTTACTATGTTGAAACTGGCCAAGGCGAAATAATAGAATGTAAAGCAAAGGGACTTTTCAAAAAAGAAAAAATAAAACCAACTGTAGGAGATCAAGTAGAAATTGAAGAGGGTGAAAACAATCACTTTACAATAATCAATATTGAAAAAAGAAAAAACATTTTTATTCGCCCTCCTGTTTCCAACATAGACACTATGACTGTGGTGGTTTCAGAGAGAGAACCAAAGGTAAACCTAGAAACCCTAGATAAGCTTTTGATTATGGCAGAAAAAAATGGGATTACTCCAGTTATATGTCTTAATAAAAATGACTTAATTAAGGGGGAAAGCCAGATAGAAAGAATTTATAGGGGAGTATATAAAGTTTTTAAAGTATCCGCTGTAAATAATACTGGAATAGATCAGTTGAAAAAGGCACTGCCAAAAGGAAAAATGGTTTTGGCAGGGTCTTCTGGTGTTGGCAAATCAACGATTTTAAATAAACTTTTAAATAGAGAAGAAGCAGAAATTGGAAATGTAAGCGAAAAAACCAAGAGAGGAAAGCATACTACAAGGCATGTGGAAATATTTAAAATAGATGAAAGTAAATATGTATTTGATACACCAGGATTTAGCTCTTTGGAACTTCAGAACATACAAAAAGAAAATTTGCAAGAACTTTTTCCAGAGATAGAGAGAGAAAAAGGCAGGTGCAAATATAAGGACTGTAAACATCTCATGGAGCCAGGTTGCCAAGTTATAGAAAAAGTTCAAGAAGAAAAAATAAGCAAAAGTAGATATGAAAATTATAAAAAAATATACAAAGAATTAGAAAGAGAAGAAAGACAACAAGGGTAAAGGGGTAAAATGAAAAAACTAGCACCATCTATTTTATCTTCTGATTTTAGTAAACTAGCAGAAGATGTTAGCCTAATAGAAAAAGGGGGCGCAGACCTAATACATGTTGATGTTATGGATGGGCACTTTGTTCCTAATATAAGCTTTGGAAGTACTGTAATGAAAAGTCTGCTGGGCAAAACAAAGTTGCCATTTGATGTGCACCTTATGATAGAAAATCCAGAAAAATATGCAAAGGATTTTTTGACACCACAGACAGAATATATAACGGTACACTATGAAGCCTGTCCTAATCTAGATGAAGTTCTTTCAGAAATTAAAAACCTGGGAGTAAAAGTCGGACTATCTATAAATCCTAATACGGGCATAGAAAAAATATTGAAATTCTTAGATAAGATAGATTTGATTTTAGTCATGTCTGTATATCCAGGCTTTGGTGGGCAAAAAATAATTTCAGAAACCCTAGAAAAAACCTTAGAATTAAAAAATATAAGAGCGAAGGAAAACTTAAAATTCCAAATTGAAATAGATGGAGGGGTAACCCTAGAAAATCTGGAACAGGTAGTAGATAAGGGTGCAGATATTATAGTGGCAGGCTCGGCAATTTTTGGCAAAGAAAATATAGAAGAAAAAACTCAAAAGTTTATTAGCATAATGAAAGATAAGTAGGAGAGGATATTACTGTGAGGACAGGTTCAAATAATAGAGATAGAGATTTATATGAGAGAAGAAATAATGGTGATAGTAAGATAGCTCCTCCTCTTTATGAAGATCAAAATTTGGCTATAGAGAAATGGTTGGAAGTGGATAAGCGAAAACCCCCTGTAGCATACAACCCTCATCAGAAAAAAAAGAAAAAGAAATTCAAAAAGCTTAGCAAGCAAGAAGTAAAAGCTTTATCAAAGGGGGAAAGAAAAAAATATAAAAGAGAGAAAAAACGAAGATTTAGACCTATAAAAATATTTTTAAAAACCATACTTGTTCTTGTTATTTTGGCATTAATTGCGGCAGGATTTTTGTTTTCTTATGTATGGAGCATGTTAGGTAATGTTAATACCATTGACTTGGGAGATGATTTGGGAATAGATCCTGTAGTGGCAGAAGAATTAGCTGATTACAAAAACATTCTTATTGCAGGTGTAGATGCCAGAGCAGGTGAAGATATGAATATGACTCGAACAGATGCTATTATGATTCTTAGTTTAAATACAAAGACTAAAACATATAGTTTAATATCTGTTTATCGAGATACACTTTTGGAAATGGAAAACACAGAAGGAGAGTATTATCTTGATAAAATAAATGCGGCAAATACTGAAGGCGGCATAGTGAATACAGTAAAAGCCCTTAATCGAAATATGGATTTGAATATAGACGAAGTGGTTCTTCTTAATTGGAAAACCGTAGCTGACCTAGTTGATGGACTGGGAGGAATAGAAGTAGAAATAAAAGATTATGAAATAGATGAAATGAATAAATACATTTTAGATACAGCAGGAAATATTGGAGGTTCTACAGAACAAATTGGGGAACCGGGGGTCTACAATTTAAATGGTGTTCAGGCGGTAACATACGCTCGAATAAGAAAAGTTGGAAATGCAGACTTTGAAAGAACAGAAAGAATGAGAACCTTGGTAGACAAGACTTTTGATAAAGTTTTTGATGTTGACCTTATGACTTTAGATTCAGTGGCAGAAAAGGCATCTTCAGAGGTTGCTACAAGTTTAGATAAAGAAGGTATCCTTAGGTTGGCATACGACTTAACTGAATATACTTCAAGCGAAAATACAGGGTGGCCTTATCTTGAAATTGAAGATGGATCTTATTTAACTAGTACAGGTACAGTTAATGGTGCATCTACAGTAATACCTAGAACATTAGAAGAAAATGTGGAAAGACTTCATGAGTTAATGTTTGGTCAAGAAGGATATGTGCCAACATCAGTAGTAGAAGAGATAAACCAAAAAATAATAAATAAGACGGGGTTATACTAATGAAAAAAAACATATTAATAATCTTTGGTGGAATGTCTTCAGAACATGAAATATCATGCAGATCTGCAGCCACAGTGTTTGAAGGGCTGAATAAAGAAAAGTATAATCCAGTCCTTTTGGGAATAACCAAAGAAGGAAGATGGCTTGTAACTGAATCTACATCTGAAGAAATAAAAAATGGAGTTTGGGAAAAAGGTAAATCTACAAAACCTGCAATTGTTTCACCAGATCGTATTAATAAGGGAATTATTATAGAGGGAACTGAAAAAATTCCAATTTATTGCGCAATACCTATGACCCACGGAAAGTGGGGAGAAGATGGATGCCTGCAAGGGCTTTTAGAGCTTTCAGGAATTCCTTATGTAGGTGCAGGTGTTTTTTCTTCAGCAGCTGCAATGGACAAGGTTATTACCAAAATGATTGCGGATAAAGTAGGTATAAAGCAAGCAAAATATATTGACTTTACCAAACATGACTTTTTGGAAAAACCTATCCAAACCTTAGAAAAAATAGAAACATTTTTTGAAAAGAAATATCCTCTTTTCATAAAGCCTGCTAATGCAGGATCCTCTGTAGGGATATCCAAAGCACATGATTTGTATGAATTAACAGAAGGAATAAAAAAAGCAGGTGCAGAAGATAATAAAATTATAATAGAAGAGGCCATTATAGGAAGAGAAGTAGAAGTAGCTGTTTTGGGAAATAGAAATCCAAAAGCATCTCCCGTAGGTGAAATTCTTTCAGTTCATGATTTCTATGACTATGAATCAAAATATATAATTGATGCAGAACAAACAAGAATAGCAAAGGATTTAAATGACTGGATACAAAAAAAGCTTCAAGAAGTAAGCATGAAAATATATGAAGCGCTAGATTGTAAAGGTCTTGCCAGGGTAGATTTTTTCATAAAAGAAAAAAGCAATGAAGTAATATTCAATGAAATAAATACTTTGCCAGGGTTTACAAGTGTAAGCATGTACCCAAAACTTTGGAAAGCAGGGGGAGTCTACATAGAAGAGTTACTAGAAGAATTAATAGAATTGGCGTTGGAAAGAGAAGAGATATAGGCGTCAAATATGGGTATAAAATAATAAAGGCTAATTATCTTAAGTTGTTAGACGGCAATAAAAAATATAGCATAGGCATATTTATGATAAAGGGAAATATTTATACCGCAAAAAGGAGAAAGAAAAATGGCAAAAGAACAAATAAATTTTCAAGACAGTGTTGAAAGAGATAAATTTAGACATACATCATCTCATATACTAGCCCAAGCAGTTAAAAACATTTGGCCTGAAGCAAAATTAGCCATAGGACCTGCAATAGACAATGGGTTTTACTATGATTTTGATTTGGAACATAAATTCACAGATGAAGATTTGAAAAAAATACAAAAAGAGATGAAAAATATAATTAAGGCGAGTCACAAACTAGAAAGATTTGAACTAGAAAGAGAGAAGGCGATTGCGCTTATGGAAGAAAAAGGCGAAGACTATAAGGTGGAGCTTATCAAGGATCTTCCTGAAGATGCAGTAATCTCATTTTATAAGCAAGGAGACTTTACTGACCTGTGTGCAGGGCCTCATATGGAAAAGACAGGACAAATTAAAGCAATTCAGCTTACGGGAGTTGCAGGAGCATATTGGAGAGGAGACTCTGATAGAAAAATGCTTCAAAGAATATATGGAACATCTTTCCCAAGTCAAGTTGAACTAGACGAGCATCTAGCAAAGATTGAAGAGGCAAAAAAGAGAGACCACAGAAAAATAGGCAAGGAAATGGATCTTTTCATAATGGAAGATATAGGTCCAGGATTCCCGTTTTTTATGCCAAAAGGCATGGTGGTGAGGAATGAATTGGAAAAATTCTGGCGAGAAGAACACAAAAAAAGAGGGTACGAAGAAATAAAAACTCCTCTTATTCTTAATGAAAAACTCTGGCACACTTCGGGACATTGGGACAACTATAAAGACAACATGTATTTTACAAAAATAGATGATGAAGATTTTGCAGTTAAGCCCATGAATTGTCCGGGAGCAATGATTTCATACAAGAGAAAGATGCACTCATATAGGGAATTGCCTATTAGAATGGGAGAACTAGGCCAAGTTCATAGACATGAGTTAAGCGGTGCCCTTCATGGTTTGATGAGGGTAAGAACCTTTACACAAGATGACGCTCACATATTTATGTTAGAAAGTCAAATAAAAGATGAGATTAAAGGTGTAATAGACTTTATCGATTATGTTTACAGCATGTTTGGATTTGAATATCATATAGAACTTTCAACTAGACCAGAGTCAAAGTATATTGGAACTGTAGAACTTTGGGACAAGGCAACAGACTCACTTCGTGAGGCTATGGAAGAAAAAGGCTTGGATTATATTGTTAACGAAGGTGATGGCGCATTTTATGGTCCAAAGTTAGACTTCCATCTTAGAGATTCTTTGGGAAGAACTTGGCAGTGTGGAACTATACAGTTAGACTATATGATGCCAGAAAGATTTGACATTGATTATGTTGGCTCAGACGGAGAAAAGCATAGACCTGTTATGATACATAGAGTAATCTTTGGATCCATGGAAAGGTTTATCGGCATACTTATTGAACATTTTGCAGGAAAGTTCCCGCTGTGGATTGCCCCTGTACAACTAAAACTTTTAACTGTTACAGAGAAATTCATTCCATATGCAGAAAAAATCGCAAAGGAATTTAGTGACGTAGGCATTAGAGTGGAAGTAGATATTAGAAATGAAAAAATAGGATATAAGCTTAGAGAAGCGAGAAATGAAAGAGTATCCTACATAGGAGTTATTGGAGAAATAGAAGCCGAAAATAACAGCCTATCCATAAGATCCAACAAAGTTGGGGAACTTGGGGAAGTTCAGGCAAATGAGTTTTTAGAGACCATCCTAGAAGAAATTAGAGAAAAGAAAATCTAACGAAGAAATTAAAAAAAAATATAATCTAACAAAGAAACTAAAGAAAAGAAAATTTAGCGAAGAAATTAGATGAAATATAATCTAGCAAAAAAACTAGAAAAAAGAAAATCTAGCGAAGAAATCAGGAAGTGATTTATAGAACTTTCCTAAAATAACAACCATATGTGACCTGGCCTATATCTTGGCCTTGAGAGAAGGAACGGAAAATTTCCAGACATTTATGGGAATTTTCCTCCTTAAACATAAGCTCAAATGAATCAACATTTTGAAACTTATCTTTTTTATTCCCTATATATAATGAGGTCATATTCAAAATTTCAAATATTTCTTTGTTGTAACAACAAATAGGAAAAGAAAATCCTTTTCTATCTTTCAAAATTTTATTTTTACAATTTTCGCAAGAAACCTCTTCTTTAATAGGGCAGACTCTTGCTATCATCAAAGGTAAGTGGCCATAACCGATAACATTTATAGAGGTATTGGGAAAAAAGGTTTTATCTAATGTTTTGATTGAAGAAGCACTTATTTCAGGACTTAAGGTTGCAGAGGAGAAATTAAAATTTTCTTCTAGTATAGAAATAGCTTGCTGGTTCATAAGATTCAACCCAAAACCTCCATATATATGAAAGCCCAAGGAATTGAGAAGATGCAGTCGGCCTACTGTATGTCCCCTGCCCTTATCTATTCCAATTGTTTTAACAGAAGAAAGTTCATTCAAAATCAACTTTTCGGCGCCATAATATATGCGAGGAATTTCAGCAATTATTTTATTAGCGAACCTTTCTTTGAAAGCCAGAGATAAATCTTTAATTTGAAAAAGAGGAATAGCAACAAAATCAGAACACAGTAATAACTCTTCTGTTAATTGAGAAATATTTGAAACAGAAGATATTAAATGGGGGCGATTGTTTTTATTTTTCGAATCCAACTTTTCAATATTACTACTTTCAATATTACTACTTTTGATACTTGCCAAGGGATCCACAGAAATTGCTCCATTGGCCATATGATTTATAGAAGAATTCCTATTAACAGAAGGGCTAATAGAATCTGTCATCTTCTCTAAATTAAAAGGCTTAAATTCTAGGGGTGATTTTTCAGTTCGCTTTTTGTTTAACTCATCTATAGCCTTTCTCCTTAAATCCTTAATCTCTTTTGTGGGTAAGAAAAGATTAGGTTCCAGCTGCCCGTGGATATCTTCCAAGCGGTAGACTGTGCCACCTAGTTTTTGGAGGCTAAGTTCAACCTGTTCTTTGGTAAGTTCTGTAGAAATAGAACTTTCAGGATAAGCTCCTTCTACATATTGGAAGTTACCCATATTATCATAGACAAGTAAAGAGGAGGCTTGGGCTCTTTTAAAAGAATATTCCATTGTTAATGGGACGGAAGGGGTTTCTTTGGCAAAGTTTTTTCTTATAGGCTCAAGTACTTCTTGGCTTTCGCTTTTGTTATCTTCTGTACGAACACCTGTAATGTTTTTATAATCTCTGTGCAGATAGCCATCAGTAAAACCGCTTCTTGAAAATACTTTTTCAAGATTGGTTAAATTGTAAGCTTTGTTATCCAGAGTGTGCTTGATTGCAGAAACAGCTTCAAATACATATTCAGCCCGTTTCATTCTACCCTCGATTTTGATGGAGGTTATATTAGCTTCTTTGAGGGAGTTTAAGTGATGAATGTAGGATAAATCCTTTAGAGAAAGGTTGTAGTTATCTTTATTTTTTGCGTAGAAAGGAAGCCTGCATGGACCGCCGCAAAGTCCTCTATTGGCACTTCTTTCTCCTAGGGCTGAACTGAAAAAACATTGCCCGGAAATGGACATACAAAGAGCACCATGAACAAAAACTTCTAATTCAATATCCACACTATTACTTATGTTTATGATTTCATCTAAGGAAAGTTCTCTTGCCAAAACAACCCTTTTGAAACCTAATTCTTTGAGAGTTTGGCAATCGGAAACAGAATGGGCAGACATTTGAGTAGAAGCATGTAAAGGCATTTGAGGCAGAACCTTTTTTACTATATTCAAGGCACCTAAATCTTGCAAAATAAGTCCATCAAAACCAGCACGGGAAATAAACTCAAGCTCTGAAAGAAGCATATTAATTTCCTCATTTTTTATTAAAGTATTTAAAGTTAAATAAACTTTTTTGCCCCGTAGGTGGGCATAGTCTATGGCTTCCAAAATTTCTTCTTGCCCAAAATTTTCCGCATTTCGCCTGGCATTAAAATTTTTTCCGCCCAAATAGACAGCATCACAGCCGCCAATTATTGCTGCCTTTAATGAGTCCATTCTACCAGCAGGTGCTAATATTTCCATTAATTCCTTTCTGCAAAATTTTTAATTATAAGCTTTTTATTATTCTATCAAAAGATTTGCTTACATTGAAAATTGCATTTTCTATATCTATAGTAGTAAATTCACCATCTTCGTATAGGATATTACCATCAACCATAGTCATTTTAATGTCGCTGCCTAGAGTTGAATAAACTAAATGGTCTAGCATATTGTAAGTTGGTTGAAGGTGTGACTCTGAAGTATCAATCACTATTAAATCAGCACGATATCCTTCTTTGATAATTCCGGAATCCTCTCTTCCTGTTGCCAAAGCACCTGCTCTGGAAGAGGCCCTTAAGGTATCTTTTATACTTATTAATGTAGGGTCAGCAGATATTCCCTTGTGAACTAGAGAATAAAACTTTAAATCCTCCAGATAGTTAAGGTTGTTATTGCTTGCCACTCCATCTGTTCCTACGGCAATGTTTATTCCTTTTTCCAGAGCCATCTTTGCAGGCATAACGCCACTGGCCAGTTTAAGGTTGCTTATGGGGCAGGTTGCGATGGTTACATTCTTTTGGGCCAAAATTTCAGCATCTTTTTCTGAAATGTGTACGCAATGGGCAGCAGTAGCCCTAACATCAAAAATTCCACATTTGTCAAGATACTCAACAGGAGAAAGGCCATTATGCCTTTTTTTGCATTCTTCTACTTCAAATAAAGTTTCCGACACATGAACATGAATAGGAGAATTGTATTCTTTGCAGGCTTCCGCAAGAGATCTAGCCACCTTTTCAGTCGAAGTGTACTCAGAGTGTAAGCCAAACTCTATTTGTAATCGTCCTTTGTTTTTGCTGTTATATTCTTTTATTAAATCCAAACTTTTTTCAAAACAAGGAAGGTCTTTGAAACTGC
>CAYJJM010000018.1:0-1621 GCA_964370515.1 uncultured Oscillospiraceae bacterium
CTAGTTTTTTATTATCTTTTTTATGTTTTCTCCTCCATGAATAACTTTTACAATATTCTAATCAAACAAATTGTATTTATTAAACCGCTCCCATAGTTCATCACAGTGGTCCTCTGCTATATCCGCAGCTCTTTTTTCAATTTTTTTCAATGCTGCTATAACAAATGTCTCAGGGTCTTTTTTCAACTTTTTAAAGTTACTATAGTAATCAATTTTTCTTTCGTTATTTTCATCACGCGGAGCATATGCATCAAGATAGTGCTTTTCTATAAAATCATCAAAATCATTAAAACACTTAAAATAGTTATACTCTTTTTTTTCAAAAACTTTTTTATCAATTAATTTTTGTAAATATCTATCCATGTAATCCCCAACAGAACCCCCTTTTGGAGCCTTGCAATATTCACATAGGTTTGTATCTCGCCCCCACCACATTGGCAATATCCAAAAATTCGCCAAACAGTGATAGCGGTCGTAATACTTCTGCAAGTACTTGGGCCAGCTTTCTTTTGCTGTTCTACAAGTTCGAGATGTACCTGCTTCTGGCACATTATTTGCAAAGGTGTTGAAACTATTCATGGTATCTCCTGCAAAAATCTTATTGCAAAAGTATTTCCCATTCAATACCTTTTCGAATTTTCCTTCATCATATTCCAACTTATCCTTGTATATTATTTCGTAAAATTCAACAGTCAAATCTTTCATATCAGGATCTGAACCAGAATAATATCTTTGAGTCGACTGTATAATGCTGTTTTCAATGAAAATAGCAGGCTCGCCCTGGTCATACCCACGAGTTCCCTTTATTTTTTCAATAGGTGTTAATAAACTTTTAATAACTTGTTCCTTTTTATAATCATCCTTTATGTTACTCATTTTTGCTCTCCTTTCGTTCTTTTAAAAATATACTAATACTATCCTAATTGTCTAACTCTGCAATTAATGTTTTGAGGATTACAAAACAGCATAGGGTTCTCGATTCAAATATTGATATTGCAGTTCCTACCTTACTTATCAAAATATAATGTCTCAAAATACATGCTTAGTCGCTTTGCTTCGTTTTTAGATAAATCAACGGGAATTTGAAATCTAATATCAAAATCTTTCCTAATAGGATAGCTTACATCTATAGTCTCTCCACTATATTCCTGTTGATTGCGATTGTTTTCAGCAATATTTTCGTATTTAGTTCCATTAGCTAAAGCCTTTATTTCAGCGGTGTGTTTAGCCAAATCAGCGACTACTCTTGGCACTTTCAACGAAACTCGTAACTCTTCTGACAAATTAGATCTCAAAGCACTCGGCAACCATCGTACACTTCTTTTGTGAAAATATGCTTTCCCATTATCGGGTGCAGATTCATCATAGAAATAATCACTGGTGATTTCACAAAAATAAATGTCTCTCTCGTCTGGAACTAAAACATAATCTCCAATGCTCATCCTGTTGACAAATAAATCCATCATAGTACATGCTGCTCCTAGCATATGTTTTTTTGAGCTGTAGTCAGCAGAAAATTGTGCATTCATTATGGTTGTTATCTCCATACATGATTTATTTGTTAAATTTCCAGTGTTTGCCCATCCAATCCCAACAATATTATTCGTCTTAAATTCTTCTA
>CAYJJM010000018.1:1670-3288 GCA_964370515.1 uncultured Oscillospiraceae bacterium
CTTGAACTCCTTACTCCATATTCTGTTTATAATATCGGTATTACTGTAGTGCCCTTGTTTAACTGGTAGGGCAAATAATGTTTTTATTTTTAGGTGTTGTAATCTCTAATCTGTGCGTCCTGAATTTTTGAACTAAAACTGTTATATTGCTATATGTTATCTTTTTTGAGGTGTTGTGTTTTTTTGATAATAGTTCTATTAGTTTTCACGTATCGTATCCGTTATCTTCAATGCAAAGTTTTTTTAATGGCTTCCCTATTTTTTTGTTTAGCGTTTTCTTACCATATCTCGCCCCTCCTAAATTTTTAACATCTGCTTATGTACATCAGTATATCATATCAATATGTGCACGTCAACAGCTATATCAAAAAAATCTAATTTATTTTGCCAACAAAAAATATCATATTATCAATGGGTAAATTTGTTATAGAATGTAAATTTTCTCGGGGCCTTGCCGTCAACAAAAAAGCTGCATTTTAGAAAACAAGAGGGCATTAAAATAGGACGGAAAAACCCGTCCTAAGTTATTGCAATTAAGAGTTATTAAACTTATTCTATTAGCAACTCCAAAATAGATTCGCTAATAGTAGTACAACTTTTTATACTGCATCTCGGAAATACAACAGCGATATCTTACAGATGCCAATATAGGTACTAGCTGAGACCAAGAAAATCTACTATCTGTTGTACCATGAATGAAGATTAATGGCGGGCCATCTACAGGTCTATAGGTCATATAGATCATAGGAATTCCAGTATCAAGGTCAAGAAAATTTTCATGCCAGTTAATATCCATGCTAGAGTTCCAATTATTATTCGTATTCAAAATCTTCTTATGCAATTTTAATCAACATAAAAAATCAAAATGTGGCCATTAATATTGAGAATGATAATTTAAATATGGTATAATACAAGATGATGGCAATAATAAAGATAGGCAATATGATATTAGTGCAAATGACCAATGGAAAGGCATAAAATAATGCCTTGTAGCAAGTCGAACTAGAATATGATATGAAAGGAATTGTTATGGAACCAGTTTATAAACGAGTACTGTTAAAGATAAGTGGAGAGGCATTAGCAGGAAAAGAAAAATTTGGAATTAACGAACAAGTAATTGAAAATGTAGCAGAGCAGGTTGAAGAGGTTTACCAACTAGGCGTGGAAATTGCAATCGTTGTAGGTGGTGGCAACTTCTGGAGAGGAAGAACCAGTAATACTATGGATAAGGCAACAGCAGACTATATGGGAATGCTTGCTACAGCCATTAACTCATTGGCATTGCAAGATGCATTAGAGGCAAAAGGAATGGATACCAGAGTTCAAACTGCTATAGAAATGAGAGAAGTTGCAGAACCTTATATAAGAAGAAAAGCTATAAATCATCTAGAAAAAAAGAAAATAGTAATATTTGGTGCAGGAACGGGGAATCCATTTTTCTCTACTGACACTACTGCGGCACTTAGGGCTGCAGAAATAGATGCGGAAGTTATTCTACTGGCAAAAACAATAGATGCAGTATATTCTGCAGATCCTAATATAGACAAAACAGCAGTAAGGTATGACAAACTAACTCATTGGGAAATATTAGAAAAGGACTTAAAGGTTATGGACTCTA
>CAYJJM010000018.1:3323-9610 GCA_964370515.1 uncultured Oscillospiraceae bacterium
GAAGAAATTGGAACAATTATTACATAGGAGGATTTTATGAGTAAAGATGTAAGAGAAAATTTAAAAGAAAAAATTGAAAAAAGTCTTAATGTACTAAAAGAAGAATTATCCACAGTAAGAGCGGGAAGAGCAAACCCTGGAATTTTGGACAAAATCCAAGTAGATTACTACGGTGTTCCAACGCCCCTAAAAGGCCTGGCCAATGTTTCAGTTCCAGATCCGAGAACTATACTGATTGCGCCTTTTGACCCAAAAGCAGTACCTGATATTGAAAAGGCAATAAATGTTGCTAATATAGGAATTGCCCCTAGTAATGATGGGAAGGTTATAAGACTTGCAGTACCTGAGGTTACTGAAGAAAGAAGAAAAGAATTAACTAAAACTGTCAAAAAATTAGGTGAAGATGACAAGGTTGCAATTAGAAACCTTAGAAGAGATGCCAATGACCACCTTAAAAAAATGCAAAAGGCAGGAGAACTAACAGAAGATGATTTGACTAATGAAGAAAAAGAAGTTCAAAAAATGGTCGATGATGCTATAAAGAGCATAGATGAAATGGTCAAGAAAAAAGAAGACGACATAATGGAAGTTTAATATGTTGGATAGAAACAAACTACCTAAGCATATAGCTTTTATAATGGATGGCAATGGAAGATGGGCAAAGAAAAAGTTCCTTCCTAGAATAATGGGGCATAGAGCAGGGATTAAATCTCTAAAAAAAGTGGTACTTGCAGCAAGAGAAATAGGAATAGAATATGTTACAGTATATGCTTTTTCCACAGAAAATTGGAAAAGAAGTAATGAAGAAGTAACAGGGATTTTTGATCTTCTTGTGGAATTTACTATGAAAGAAAGAGATGAGTTGAATCAAAAAAATATTAAAGTTATAATGTTAGGTAAGGCGGATAGAGTTCCAAGCAAAGCTCAAAAAGCCATATTTGATACGGTGGAACTAACAAAGAATAACACGGGAATGGTGTTTAACTTGGCAGTAAACTATGGAGGAAGAGATGAAATTCTTTCAGCTGTTAAGACAATTGCGTCCAAAGTAAAAGACCAGGAATACCCAATAGAGGATATAGATGAAAACTTAATATCCCAAAATCTTTATACTGGAACAAACAACATACCGGATCCTGATTTAGTTGTAAGAACCAGTGGAGAACAAAGAATTTCAAACTACCTGCTTTGGCAAATTGCCTATGCAGAGTTTGTTTTTGTTGATACCCTTTGGCCAGATTTTGGTAAAAAAGACTTAGAAACTGTCCTAAAGGAATACCAAACAAGAAACAGAAGATTTGGCGAAAGGAAAGAGTAATAATGAAAACCAGAGTTATTTCAGGGCTAATAATGGTCCCATTTTTAGGAATATTAATATTGGGAAACTGGACTTTGTTAATAGCAGCTTTTTTAATTGGAATAGTAGGAGTTTATGAATTCTATAAGGGATTTAGACATATTAACATAAAGCCATCATATCCAATTGCAATAATAGCCTCTATAGCCTTGTACATGGTGAATATATTTAATTTAAGCACGGGAATGTACATTGTAGTAATAGTTGTTGCTTTCTTTTTGTCAGTTTTATATTTGTTTGATATAGAAAATAGAAAACTAGAAGACGGGCTTGTGACTTTCTTTGGATTTGTATATATAGTTGGATGTTCTTTTTATGTAACTTTAGTAGACCAGGAAATTTCAATTCTTGTTTGGCTTATAGTATTAACAGCTTTTGGAACCGATGTTTTTGCATATTTTTCAGGCTTTCTTTTTGGGAAACATAAACTTTGTCCCAAAATTAGTCCTAAGAAAACAATTGAAGGCTCTATTGGCGGTATCTTTGGAAGCCTAATTTTGTGTGGCGTGTTCGGATACTTTTTTGCGGAAGAATACTTTATGCACTGTTTGATTATTGGAGCTTTAGGTGGAGTGATTTCTCAAATAGGTGACTTGACTGCATCCATATTTAAAAGAAAGATGGAAATTAAAGACTATGGTAACTTAATTCCAGGACATGGCGGAATACTTGATAGGTTTGACAGTGTTCTTTTCACTGCACCATTGGTGTATTACTATATTGCAATAGTGATTAATGGAAACTTATTTTAAGGAGGCTAGTATACTGTGAAAGAATTGGTTGTTTTGGGGAGCACTGGCTCAATCGGAAGTCAATGCTTGGAAATTATAGAAAAAAATCCTGATAAATTCAAAGCTATAGTTCTTTCCTGTGAAAAGAGAGTAGATGATTTAATCTTGCAAATAAGAAAATTTTCGCCAGAAGCTATAGTTATCTCAAAGGAAAAAGATGGTGAAAAAATTCAAAAAGAGTTTCCCAACTTAGAAATATTAGTTGGTGAAGAAGGCCTTGTTAAAGCCGCCTCTAAAAAATGCCATATGGTTATAAATTCTCTAGTGGGAATAAGAGGCCTGGTACCCACATGGGCTGCCATAAAAGCAGGTAACCATATAGGACTTGCTAATAAAGAAACTTTGGTGGCAGGTGGCGAACTCATAATGAATGAGGCGAAAAAAAAGAATGTAAAAATACTTCCAATTGATAGTGAGCATAGTGCCATATTCCAGTGCCTTAATGGAGAAGATATTAATAAGGTTCGCAAAATAATTCTTACAGCTTCAGGAGGACCGTTTAGGGGCAAAGACTTAAAATTCTTAAAAGGGGTAAAACTTGAAGAAGCCTTGAAACATCCTAAGTGGAAAATGGGAGCAAAAATAACAATTGATTCTGCAACATTAATGAATAAAGGGCTTGAAGTAATAGAGGCAAAATGGTTGTTTAATATGCCAATAGAAAAAATTTCTGTTATAGTACACCCCCAAAGCATAGTCCACTCAATGGTAGAATTTGTTGATGGGGCAGTGGTTGCACAGCTTGGCAATCCGGATATGAAGATGCCAATTTCTTATGCTATGGAATATCCAAATAGACTAGAAATAAAAGAGGATAGCCTGTCTTTGGTTGAAGAAGGCAACTTAACTTTTGAAAAACCTGACTATGAAACATTCTCTGCTTTGAGAATGGCATATTTTGCAGTAAAAGAAGGTGGTAATTACCCGATTATTTTAAATGGGGCAAATGAAGCTTTAGTAGATTTATTTTTGCAAAAGAAAATAGGATTTCTAACAATTCAAGAAACTTTAGAAAAATTAATGGAAGAAAAGCATAGTGTAAAACCAAAAACAGTAGAAGAAATCGTGGGAATAGATAAAGAGATAAAGGAAAGAATATATAAAAATTTCAGTAAAGTGAATTAAGAAGAGGAGAGACTAATTGATAATTGTAACAATAATAGTAGTAATTTTAATGTTTGGTGTACTTATTGCGGTACACGAATTTGGACATCTCATAGCTGCAAAAAAAAGTGGTATAAAGGTTAATGAATTTGCATTGGGAATGGGGCCTAAACTTTTTTCTAGGCAGAAGGGAGAAACTTTATATTCGGTAAGGGCTTTTCCTATAGGCGGATTTTGTGCAATGGAAGGAGAGGATGCTAATTCTGAGGATGAGAGAAGCTTTGCTAAAGCTAGTTATCCTCGTAGGGCAATAACCTTAGTTTCAGGCTCTCTTTGTAACTTTATATTGGCAATAATAATAATGATAGGTGTAGTTTTGTATGTAGGAACGCCTTCTACAACATTGGAGGCAGTTACTCCTGATGGACCGGCGGAAAAAGCAGGAATCATGGCAGGCGATGAAATCGTGGGAGTAGACGGAGAAAAAATTTCTGACTGGGAAGACTTTGTTATCTATATAGGCGAAACCTCAAATGAAACCGTTGAGATTGAAGTTATCCGTGACTCTAATAACCTAACCATTGTTTCAAATATAGAAGAGGAAGATGGCCGAAAGATTGTTGGTGTGACCAGCAAATTAGAAAGGAATATTTTGGCAGCAGTACCTTTGGGAATTGAAGCAACATGGGATTTGACTAAAAATATGATAAATGTTTTGAAAGAATTATTTACAGGACAAGTAGGTATAGACCAACTTACAGGCCCTATAGGAATTGGATATGCTGTAAATGAAACCTTGAACATCGGATTGGTAAACTTCTTTTATTTGATGGCATTGGTTAGTCTAAATTTGGGCATAGTAAACCTATTGCCATTACCAGCTTTGGATGGAGGAAGATTACTGTTCCTATTAATCAATTTAATTACGGGAAAAGCTGTTTCTGAAAAGGTGGAAAGTACAATTCACTTTATAGGCATGGGGTTACTATTGCTTCTTGCTATATACATAGCAGGCCAAGACTTTTTTAGATTCATATTGCCAGGTTAAGAAAAATTAAAAATAATTTTGTGAACTTTTAAATTCAAGAGGGAAAATATGACAAAAGAAATACTTTGTAGAAATATACGAATAGGGGGAGACACCCCTATTTCTATACAATCTATGACTAACACAAACACCTGTGATGCGGCAGAAACCATTGCCCAAATAAAGAGATTAAAAGATGCAGGTTGCCAAATTGTTAGGCTAGCCATAAATAATCAGGAAGCAGTGGAAGCATTAAGTAAAATACGGAAAGAGATAGATATGCCTCTAGTGGGGGATATTCATTTTGATTATAGGCTAGCTTTGGGAGCCATGGAAAATGGAATAGATAAAATTAGAATAAACCCGGGCAACATTTCAGAAAAAGACAAGCTAGAAAAGATTGTAAAAAAAGCTAAAGAAAGAAAGGTTCCTATAAGGGTGGGAATAAATGGTGGGTCTCTTGAAAAAGAAATTTTAAAAAAACATGGATCAATTACTCCAAAAGCATTAGTCGAAAGTGCAATGAAAAATATAAGCCTAGTAGAAAATTTTGATTATGACCAAATTGTTGTTTCTGTAAAGTCTTCAAATGTTCTGGTGAATTATGAGTCTTATAAGCTACTTTCTAAAGCTACAGATTACCCATTACACATTGGTTTAACAGAAGCAGGATACTCAATGCCTGGAATAATAAAATCTTCTGTAGCCATTGGAAGCCTATTACTTGATGGAATTGGTGATACAATAAGAATTTCATTAACAGGAGATCCAGTTCAAGAAATAGAAGTGGCAAAGGAAATATTATATGCATCTGGAAAGAGAAAAGCTCCCCTAGAAATAATATCATGTCCCACATGCGGCAGAACACATGGTAAGCTAGAAAAATATGTAGAAGAGCTTAATCTAAAGATAAAAGAAAAAAACTTTGTGCCACAAAATCCAACCACTGTTGCAGTCATGGGATGTGAAGTTAATGGACCAGGAGAAGCAAAAGAGGCCACCTATGGAATAGCATATGGGAATAAAGTAGCATTATTATTTGAAAAAGGAAAAATAAAAGAAAAGGTTAAAGAGGAAGAAGCAATAGAAAAGTTATTGGAACTACTCTTTATAAATAACAAAAGATCAACTTAGGAGGTGTTTCTTATCATTAAAGAAATTTTGGACAGATATGTAAAAGAAGGAAATTATTATAGAATAGAAGGAGCTAAATTATCAAAAGATAGAAAATTTCTAGAAATAGAGGTTTTTCTTAATTTTGCTTTAAGTGAAAAAGAAATAGAAGAAATCAAAGAAGAGATTAAAGCCAAAACTAAAGTAAAAAATGTTTTCTTGATTTTGATTGAAGAAAAGAAAGAGGAGAAACTAGCAAAGCCAGAAAAGCCTCAATTTGAAAGCAAAAGTAAAAACAAAAGCACCCAATACAATTCAAAGAATAAAAAACAAAAAATATTTTCAGATATTCCTCCAACTAAACTTACAACACCACTTGTTGAAATTAATGAAGCAAAGCAAGATGTAGTAGTAGAAGGGTTTGTGTTCAAGAAAATTCCTTTTACAATAAAAGTTGGAACTGTTTTGGTTACACTATATTTATCAGATGGCGAAACATCAATAATTTGCAAAGCCTTTGTGAATGAGAAAACATGGCAGGAAATAGATGAAAAACTGGCACCCAATGATACTATGAAAATCCTTGGAAATGTAGAATGGGATCTTTATCAAAAGTCATTCGTATTAAAAATAAAAAAAATAATGCTTACTGAAATCACTGGAAGAAGAGATGAAGCGGAAAACAAAAGAGTTGAGTTACACGCTCACACAAAGATGAGTACCTTAGATGGCGTAAGTGATGTTGCGGAATTAATTGAGACTGCAGATAAATGGGGTCATAAGGCCATAGCCATTACAGATCATGGAGTAGTTCAGGCATTCCCAAATGCTTATGCCAAAGCAAAGAAAAAAAACATTAAAGTAATATATGGGTTAGAAGGATATCTCTTTGATG
>CAYJJM010000018.1:9668-14845 GCA_964370515.1 uncultured Oscillospiraceae bacterium
TTAAATAAAAAGACAAAAGAAGAAATTAAGAAAATTGCAGAATTTTACGACTACCTAGAGATTCAACCTTTGGCCAATAATAACTTTATGATAGAGAAAAAAATAGTATCCTCCAAAGAAGATTTAATAGAGATTAATAAAGAAATAGTTAGCATAGGGGAAGAATTAAGTAAACCGGTTGTAGCAACTTGTGATACCCATTACATCAATAAAGAAGATGGAAAATATAGAGAAATAATAATGGTTGGGATGGATTATAAAGATGTAGAAACTTCTGGAGATTTATACTTTCGAACCACAGAAGAAATGCTAGAGGAATTTGCTTATTTGGGTGAAGAAAAGGCCTATGAAGTTGTAGTGACAAATCCCAACACAATAGCAAATTGGATGGAAGAAGTAAAACCCTTAAAAGATGAAAAATTTCCTCCAAAAATCGAAGGAGCAGATGAAGAATTAAGAGAAACTTGTATCGAGAGAGCAAAAAAAATATATGGTGAATCAATACCACGAGAAATAGAAGAACGGTTAGAAAAAGAACTTAATTCTATCATCTCAAATGGGTATGCGGTTATGTATGTCTCAGCAAAAAAACTTGTGGAAAAATCTTTGGAAGATGGATATCTAGTAGGGTCAAGGGGTTCTGTAGGCTCTTCTTTTGCTGCAACCATGGCAGGAATTACAGAAGTAAATCCGTTAAAACCACATTATATCTGCGACCAGTGCGAATTTTTAGAGTGGGGAGATGAGAGCAAGTATGACTGCGGTATAGATATGCCAGAAAAGGGATGCCCTAAATGTGGGAGTCAATTAAACAAGGAAGGGTTCTCAATTCCCTTTGAAACATTCTTAGGATTTGAAGGAGATAAAGAGCCAGATATAGATCTAAACTTTGCAGGAGAGTATCAAAGTGAAGCACATAAATATGTTGATGAAATTTTTGGGGCTGAAAATGTATTTAAAGCGGGAACCATAAGTACAGTTGCAAAGAAAACCGCCTATGGATTTACAAAAAAATATTTCGAAAAAAAGGAGATGCCACATAATGAGGCAGAAATAGAAAGATTAGTTGAAGGATGCATTGGTATTAGAAGAACAACTGGTCAACATCCTGGTGGAATAATTATACTTCCAAGGGATAAAGAAATATACGAATTTTGTCCTGTTAATTATCCGGCTAATAAAAGTGAGGAAAACATAGTTACTACTCACTTTGATTATCATTCGATTGATAGTAACTTATTGAAACTTGATATGTTGGGACACGATGTTCCCTCAATGATAAAATGGCTAGAGGATATGACAGGAATAAATGCAAAAGAAATCCCTTTGTTTGATGAAGGTGTAGGAAAACTGTTCTTGGGAGTAGATAGCCTAAATATCCAAATTGAAAACTATAACTTTACTCGTGGAAGTTATGGGATTCCTGAATTTGGAACAAAGTTTGTAAGGAAGATGCTAGAAGAGACAAACCCTCGCACATTTGGCGACTTGGTGAAAATTTCAGGTCTTTCTCATGGTGAAGATGTTTGGACAAATAATGCACAGGAGTTCATAAGAAGCGGTGATGCAACAATTGAAACCATAATATCTACAAGAGATGATATTATGAATTACTTGATATTAAAGGGATTGCCAAAAAAACTTGCTTTCGATATTATGGAAAATGTTAGAAAAGGTAAAGGATTAAAGGATGATGAAGTAGAGGTGATGAAGGAAAAAAATGTTCCAAATTGGTATATAGAATCATGCAAAAAGATAAAATATATGTTTCCAAGGGCCCACGCAGTAGCATATGTTATGATGGCATGCCGAATAGCCTATTTCAAAGTTTACTATCCGGAAGCCTTCTATGCGGCTCACCTAACCACCAAATTAGCTGACTTTAATTGGGAAGTGATTAAAGGAGGAATAGAAGAAGTTGAAGGGAGAATTAAACTTATAAATTCCAAAGGCAAGGAAATAACAAAGAAAGAAGAAGACGAACTGCCGGTTATGGAAATATGCTATGAAATGCTTGCTAGAGGTTGTGAATTTTTCCCACCTTCTTTAGAATTTTCGGAAGCCAAGAAGTTTATTGTAAAAGAAAACAAAGTTTTAGTTCCACTTTGTGCTTTGGAAGGAATCGGAGAGAATGTAGGTGAAGCTATCTATAATGCAAATAAGGAGAATCCGATTAGAACCATTGAAGAACTAAAAGAACGTACAAAAATAACCAAAGTAGGGATAGCTGCTATGAAAGAAAATGGGTTGCTAGACGAAATGCCAGAAAGCGATCAAATGTCCTTTTTGTAAGATAGAAGCAAGTAAGAATTAATGTGACTTATAAGATAAAAACTAAGTCCAGAGCCAGTAAAATAAATTTAATTAAATTAAATCAAACTAAATCAAATTAAACTGAACTGAACTGACTATCGCTAATAGTGACAGATCAAAACAAATTATTAAAAAAGAAGAAGGAAAAGTATGAAGAAGAAAGATGAATTTGCAATGAATAAACAGGCTTGGTTTGCCCTTAACAGTCCAGAACTGGGGGAAAAAGATGCAGATGTTGTTATTTTTGGAATTCCTTATGACAAGGGAATAAGTTATAGAGCGGGAGCAGGAGAAGCACCTAAAATGTTACGAAAAAACACACTTTCTGCAACCCCTTCCACTGAAAGATTAAATTATTTTGACGAACTCAAAATTTTAGATGGGGGAGATTTTGTAGGAGAAGATAGAGATGAAATGTTCTTTGAAGTTGAGTCTTATGTGGAAAATTTAGTGAAGAATAATATTAAATTTGCAATGGTGGGAGGAGATCACTCTGTAACTATTCCTGTAGAAAAAGGCATTAGCAATGCGTTGGAAGAAGATTTTGGAATTATACACATAGATGCCCACATGGATCTATGTGATGAACTTGCTGGAGATAAACTTTCTCACGGTTGTGTTCAAAGAAGGGCATTGGAAATGAAAAATGTCAGTTCTTTAGATAATATGTTTTTTATTGGAATAAGATCCATTGAACCTGATGAATATCTATTACATAAAGAAGGGAATATTAATGTTAAAACCTCTTATGATTGTTATGAAGAGGGAATTACAAGTGTTGCTGCCCAATGTATAGAAACTATGAAAAAATTTGATAAAGTGTACCTAACCTTTGATATAGATGCCCTAGACCCTGCATATGCGGCGGGTACAGGAACTCCCCAATTTGGAGGCCTTACATCTAGGATGGTTCTAAAATTACTAGAAGAACTATTTACAAACCTTAATATCATAGGATTTGATGTAGTCGAAATAGCACCACCTCTTGACGATAGCTTGACTTCAATGTATGCAGGACGAAAAATAATATCCCAAGTCTTTGGCTATTGGGCAGAAAAAATTGGGAAATTAAAATAAAAAACAAAATTAAAAAAATGAATCAGAAAATTAAATAAAAAATTGATATTAGATAAAAAATAAAATGTAAATGAAATACAAAATAGACATTAGATAAAAAATGAAATATAATGGAAGAAACTAAAAAAAATGGAATGAAAATTTTCCTTAAAGAAAGTTGCAAATTTAGAACTCATGTTCAAAGGGGGAAGAATAATGTTTAGAGAGATGATTAGAAAAGACAAAGAAACGACCAAAGAAATGGCAATAAAAATCTTTGAAGAAGGTAGTCATGGTATACTAGCTGTGTTAGGTGATGATAACTACCCTTATACGGTACCTTTAAGCTATGTGTACTTAGACGAAAAAATATTTTTTCACTGTGCTAAGCAGGGACATAAATTAGATGCAATTAGTAATAATGATAAGGTGAGTTTTTGTGTAGTTGGTAAAGACCATGTTATACCAGAAAGGTTTTCTACTGACTATAAAAGTGCAGTAGCCTTTGGAAAAGCTAGAATAGTTGAAGAAAAAGAAGAAGTAGAAAGTATTATGATGAAAATAGGGGAAAAATATTCTCCTGGATATGAAGAGGGTGCAAAGAAGTATATAAAAGGAACCTTTGAAAAATTTTCCTTAGTTGAAATTAAAATAGATCATATAACAGGAAAAGGCGGCAAATAAAATAAAGAGTGTTTGAAAAAAGAGTTCAGAAAAGCCCCAAAATATTTTATATATCTTGGGGCTTGGCTTATAATTTAAACAGACATTTTATCTTTTAGAATTATTTGTTTTTGAAACCAGGATTTCGTTTTTCCAAGAAGGCATTCATACCTTCTTTTTGGTCTTGTGTTTGGAAACACTTTCCGAATACGCTAGCTTCTAGGTCAGAGGCTTCTCCCATAGGTAAATCATAGCCTTCCAGTATTAATTGCTTTGAAAGGCCTACGGCTATAGGGGCTTTGCTTCCTATAAGACTAGCTATAGACCTGGCTTGATCTAATAAACTTTCTGGAGTAACAACTTTTTCAACTAAGCCAATTCTAAGAGCTTCTTTGCTATCTATCATTTCTCCTGACATTATAAGGTATCGAGCCATACCTGTGCCCACTAATCTTCCCAGCCTTTGGGTTCCTCCGAAACCAGGAGTAATGCCTAGATTAACTTCGGGCTGGCCAAACTTTGCCTTTTCTGAAGCGATTCTTATGTCACAGGCCATGGCAAGCTCGCAACCGCCACCTAAAGCAAAGCCATTGATTGCTGCAATTACAGGTTTATTTATACTTTCTATATAATTCATAAGCCTATGTCCCAATAGGGCAATTTCATAGCCTTCTTTTTCATTATATTTGCTCATTGCAGAAATATCTGCTCCTGCAACAAAAGATTTACCAGACCCTGTTAAAATTGCAACCTTGCTTTTTTCGTCATTTGCAAAATCCATAAAAGCATCGTAAAGTTCATTTAAAACAGTAGTGTTTAATGCATTAAGTGCATTAGGTCTATTTACAGTAATCCAAAAAAGTTCTTTTTCCTTTTCAATAAAGAGAGTTTCATACATAGGGCTTCTCCTTTCGTTATAATTGTAAATATAGCATAATCATACAAATATTTGTGCCTATTATAGCTGAGCCTGCTTGTGCTAGATTCTATTGTAAACTTCTTATCTGAATTATACCATAAATTGACAAATATTAATAGTTGCTTAAATGCTTTATAGTATATTTGTCATTGCGAAGAAGTGGTTAATGAAACTCTGAGCAATAATGGCAGAGCCTATTAATTTCATAAAAGATCAAAATCAAGTT
>CAYJJM010000019.1:0-311 GCA_964370515.1 uncultured Oscillospiraceae bacterium
GGAAGATTAGAACTCTACACAGTATTTATTCTGCTTATGCCTAGTTTTTGGAATCCAGACAAATTAGGAACAAATATAAATAGATATATATAACTCTGGCTTTAGAATTTTTGTTTTTTGTTTTCTTTGGTCTGCTTTATTAGGCTATTGCTGCTTTTGTTTTATTAATATATTTTCTTATGCTAGCTGAAAATCAATTTGTCTTTTTTCTGCACTTGCATCTTCTACTATTATATTTAGCTTATCACCTTAGCTAATTCTTTTTCCTGAGCTTAAACCAATTAATGCCTTTTCCTCTTGATTATATTGGT
>CAYJJM010000019.1:321-4659 GCA_964370515.1 uncultured Oscillospiraceae bacterium
CTAGGTTTGATATCCTAATCATTCCTTCTACTGTGTTTTCCAACTCTACATACACGCCAAAAGAAGTGACTCCAGAGACCACTCCCTCATATTCTTCACCTATATGGTATGTCATATATTCGGCCTTTTTCATTTTATCTACTTCTCTTTCCAGATCAATTGCTACTCTTTCAGTCAGGGAACAATGCAAAGCAGCTTTTTCCACCTTGGCTTTATATGGGGTGACATCTTTGCTTTTCAAGAAGTCCTTAATTATTCTATGTATAATCAAGTCAGAATACCTTCTAATGGGCGAGGTGAAATGGGTGTAATATCTAAAAGATAGTCCAAAATGCCCTTCCTCTATAGTATCGTATGTTGCCTTTTGCATTGACCTTAAGACTACATTTCGCACAATTCCTCCATATTTTGTGTTTTCAGCCTCTTCCAAAATTTTTGAAATTGTTCTAGGATGAATGTTTTCAAGATTCCCCTTAAGCACAATGCCTAAGCCCCCTAAAAAATTTTTCAATGTTTCCAATGAATCTAGTTCTGGTTTTTTATGGTTTCTAAAAACAAAAGGTATTTCTAAGTGATAGAAGTGTTCAGCAACTGTTTTATTAGCCATTAGCATAAACTCTTCAATTAGTTTATTTGCACATCGCCTTTCTAAAATTCCAATCTCAACAGGAATTCCATCTTCATTAAGAACTATATCAGGTTCATCTAAATCAAAATCTATACTTCCTGTTTTCTTTCTCACATCTGTTAATATTAATGCCAATTCATTCATCTCTATGAGTTTTTCTTTTAATCTTTTTTCCCACTTTTCTGTTTTTGGCTCTATGCCTTTTTCCAAAAAATCCGAAACCTTATCATATGTAAGCCTATATTTTGAATTTATAATACTTTCATAAATCTTATAGTTCACAACCTTTCCATCATTATTGATCTCCATATCAACAGATAGGGTCAGCCTGTCTTCTTTTGGATTAAGGCTACAAATACCATTTGATAAATTTGGAGGAAGCATGGGGACAACCTTATCCAAAAGGTAAATGCTATTTCCCCTTTTTTCAGCTTCTTTATCTAGTGCCATATCCTCCAATACATAATTTGCAACATCAGCAATATGTACTCCAAGTATGTAATTTCCTTCTTCGTTTTTTTCTAGGGAAACAGCATCATCAAAGTCCTTGGAACTTTCTCCATCTATTGTGAAAATCAACTCTTTCCTTAAATCTGTTTTTTCTTCTTTTAAAATTGGTTTTTTAGAAAGATAGGCTGCTTCACCCAAGACAGAACTTGGAAATGTTTCCACAATTCCTCTTTCCCTAATTAATAATTTAATATCTCCACCTGGTTCATTTTTTCTAGATAGTATTTCTGTTATCTTGCCTTCTCCGCTTCTACCGTTTTCTGGATATTTGATAATTTTAGCAACTACTCCATCTCCTGTCCTTGCACCTGAAGTGTATTTTTTATCAATAAAAATACCTTGACCTTTTCCATCAGTTGGGTCCACAAAGCCAAAAGCCTTATGCTTTTCAAATATACCTACTACTTCTTTTTTGTCCCTGTTAATGACTTTTACGACTTTCCCTTCATCTCTTTCCCCTCTAGACGGGATTATTTCTACTCTGACAAGGTCATTATCCATTGCACCATTAATTTTCGTCTTATGAATATAGATATCTTCTTCTCTATCAGGACTTTCTAAAAATGCAAATCCTCTCACATTCATTTTTAAAACTCCCTCAACATATTCTTTTTTGTTTTCTTTATTCTTTTTCTTTTTCATAATTTAATTTTAACACAAAAACCTTTTTATCTACCTAATAATAATTTATTTGTGGCCTTTCTCCCATAAAATATGCACCTTAATTCATACACTCAAGAAAAAAGGACATATCAAAATGTCCTTTTTTCTTAGTATTATTTTATATTATATGTAAGATTATTCCCTAATCTCTATATCCACATAATTATATTTTTCTTATCTCTCTACAATTAACGCAGTTCCTTGACCACCACCAATGCATAGAGTTGCAAGTCCAGTTTTGCTTTCTCTTTTGATCATTTCATGAATTAGGCTAATAAGGATTCTTGTTCCTGATGCTCCAATCTGATGTCCTATTGCAATAGCACCACAATTCAGATTTAATTTTTCTTTGTCTATTCCCAGCTCTTTTCCTACTGCCAAGGCTTGAGCCGCAAATGCCTCATTGGCCTCAATCAAATCAATATCCTCTAATTTCATTCCAGCTTTTTCTAAAGCTTTTTTTGTTGAAGGCACAGGCCCTATTCCCATAATTAGAGGGTCTACACCTGCAGAGGCATATGATTTAATTGTGCAAAGCGGCTTAATTCCTAATTCATCTGCTTTTTCTTTTGACATTACCACAACTGCTGCACCTGCATCATTGATTCCTGAAGCATTTGCTGCGGTAACAGTTCCCTCTTTCTTGAAAGCAGGTCTAAGTTTTGCTAGCCCTTCTGCAAAAACTCCTGGTTTTGGGTATTCATCTGTATCAAAAACCTTTGGGTCTCCCTTTTTTTGAGGGATTATAACTGGAACAATTTCATCTTTAAACTTTCCTTCTTTTATTGCCGCTTCTGCTTTTTGTTGTGAACTTGCTGCAAAATCATCTTGTTCTTCTCTAGTAATACTATATTTTTCTGCTAAGTTTTCGGCTGTAATTCCCTTTTGTATTCCATTAAATGCATCAGTCAGTCCATCATTTACCATTGTGTCTACCATTTTTGTATCACCCATTCTAGCTCCCCATCTTGCTGAAGGCATGATATATCCTGATTGTGACATATTTTCTGCACCACCTGCTATTACAATCTCTGCATCCCCTGCTTTAATCATTTGCGCCGCAAGCCCTACAGCTCTTAATCCCGATCCACATACTTTATTAATAGTCATAGCTGGGATTTCTTGTGGCAAACCAGCATCCATAGCCATTTGTCTAGCAGCATTTTGTCCAAGTCCTCCTTGAAGAACACATCCCATTACCACTTCATCTACTTCCTCTCCTTTAATCCCTGCTCTTTTTATGGCCTCTTCAATTGCTATAGCTCCAAGTTTTCTTGCAGGGATATCTTTTAGACTTCCCCCAAAAGAACCTATTGGCGTTCTTGCCACACTTGCAATTACTACTTCTCTCATTTCTACCTCCTTAAATTAACAAACCCTTATCCAACAACTATCAAACATACATTGACAATTTATTGTCTATGTATACAAAATTCAATATATATATTCATTCTACCATAAATATTTTCTTTTGGTTAAACTTTTCGTTCAATTCTTATTTTTTTTTCATATTTTCCCTAAAAAAATAGCCCAACCGGCTATTTTTATAAACATTCTATTTTAAAAGGTCTAGAATGTTTTGATTTTTTTATTAAATTTTTATTAAATTCCTATTTTTATCTGCTAATCTATCTTAACAATATATTTTTCAACTAGTTCTATAGGCTTATATGAGAATTTTGCTTTTCTAAGATTTAAAAGACCCATATCTTCTTCTCTATTCATATATTTTATATTCTTTGGCACGGACATACAAAATTCATTGTTTATGGCCTGATAAAGACCTCTAATATTTTTATTCGCCTTTTCAATATGCACAGTTACAATGTTTTTTCCTAGCAATCCGCCAACACTAATCGCTTCTATTCTGCCATCTATTTTAATTGCTCCAGCAAAGTATCCAGCTTTTTCTATATTATCAAACACATCCCTCATGGCTTCTTCTTCATTCTTTAGCAATTGCATTTCATTTGGTGGCAGTTCCTTTTCTTTATTAAACCTATCAATAAATTTCATAACATCATCTGCCATAGATGCCGTAATGTTCACATATTCATAATGGTAATTTTTTTTGAAATAATTTAAGTGATTTTTTTTGCTATGATATGCCTTGCCATTTAAGTCTATTAAATCTTGCTTTAAATAAAGGTAATCATAATTAGGTCTATCCTCAATAAATGAAAACTCTTTTGGAAAAGCTTTTTGAATTTGCTCCAAAATTCCAAAAGGAACTAATCTTAAAGAAAAGCTCTCTCCCTTTTCATCAAATATTCTTTTTGCCTCTAGAATTGTTTCTCTTAATTTGTCCTTGTCATAGGCTCCGTCTTTTGAAATAGGAGGAAATAAAAAATACTCCATTATTCCTTCTTCAAGTTCCAGGTGGCTCACTCCCGCAAAACACATGTAGTCTCCTATTTCCTGCCAACAAAATTGATTTATATCTTTCCACATATACAGTGCAGAGAAAGAAAGCCCCGAAGTCTTATACTGATAACCTCTAAGATATTCTTCTAACTTTCCTCTATTTTCAAAGCTAA
>CAYJJM010000019.1:4669-14629 GCA_964370515.1 uncultured Oscillospiraceae bacterium
TATAAACATTTATATTTCTCCTACTTATTTGATTATTTTTGAAATCTCTTTAAATTCTTTCTCTTTTGCATTGCCTAGTATTTCAAATAAAATACTCTCTGAAGTTGTTACTATTACACCAGCATTGGACATTCTATTGATGGCTATTTTTTTATCATTTAAGTTTCTTGAGCTTACGCAGTCTTCTATAACATAAACTTTATACCCTATATTCACTAAGTCTAACGCAGTTTGCATTACACAAATATGAGATTCTATTCCAGAAACAACAACTTCCTTGTAGCCCTTCCCCTTTTTTTCTAAAAGCTCTTTAAATCCCTCTTCCGCAACTGCACTAAAATGAATTTTATCAAAATACTCTGCATTTCCATCAAATGCATCATTTATGGGTGCAACAGTATTTCCCAAGCCTTTTGCATATTGTTCTGTAACAATTATAGGCAAGCCTAGCACAACCGCCCCTTTTGCCAATCTAACTGTTTTATCTTCTAGTCTTTCAACTTCTTCCATTGCTGGCATTAGCTTTTCTTGAAAGTCCACGAAAAGCATTATCTTATTATTTTTTTCTAACATAATTTCTTCTCCCATATTAATGTGTGTATTTTAATGTATGCATCATTGTCTTTTAAATTTTTCTAAAATTATTTTTATTTACAAATTATTTTTCTTCTTTCATTGCCCACATTTTTTCTACTATTTCATGAGCTGTCAAATCAAATTGGAGTGGAGTTATAGTCGCATATCCTTCTTGCATTGCCAGAACATCATATTCTAAATTTTTGCTATCATAAACTTTTGGTCTTCCTTCATACTTGTATAAAATTTGTTTATTTTCTCCCTCAGTTGTCGTAAACCACTCTTCATATTCTCTCACTCCCAATCTAGTGCACTTTAGTCCTTTTATTTCTTCTTTTGGCAGATCAGGCGAATTAACATTTAGAACCATGCCTGGCTTTAGCTTAACTTTAATTTCCTCAAAGGTATTTTTAATAAAATCTATTAAATACTCAAAATATTTAGGTGTGTGGCTATTAAGAGAAAGTGCTACGGCTGGCATTTTGCACAAAGCTCCTTCTATTGCTGCCGAAACTGTTCCGGAGTATAAAGTATCCGTTCCTAAGTTTCCTCCATGGTTTATTCCTGAATATACTATGTCTATCTTTATCCCCTTTTTTTCAAAGTAACTTAGCCCTAGCTTTACACAATCTACAGGTGTTCCGCTACATTCTAAGGCAATTTTTGTGCCTGGAAACTCTACTTCTTTCATAGCTATTGTTTTTCCTACTGTTATTCCGTGTCCACTGGCACTTCTTTGCCCATCAGGAGCCGAAACATACACCTCCGCCTTCTCATTCAAAGCATTTACGAGAGTTTTAATCCCCTCTGCCATTATCCCATCATCATTTGTTACTAAAACTTTAATCATTTTTTCTCCTCTTAAAATCAAACTAATTTGTCATAATCTTTTTTACAAGTAGCCATATATTTTTCAAACCCTTTTCTTATTAGGCTGGTTTCTAACTATAATTGTTCACCTTTTTCCCCATTTAGCATATTTATTTCATCTTTAGTAAGCTTTCTGTAATGCCCTTCTTTTAACCTACCCAAAATCACATCTCCTATAGCCACTCTTTCCAATGCTATAACTTTATTACCCACCGCTTTACACATCTTCCTTATTTGCCTGTTTTTGCCCTCTGATATTTTCATTTCAAGTAGAGCACCTTTCTTGGTTTGACTTATAAGTTTAACCCATGCCTTAGAAGTTACATATCCTCCAATATCTACGCCCTCTCTTAGCTTTCCAATTCTTTCTGGAGAAATTATTCCTGCAACCAAAACATTATAAGTTTTAGCAATTTTATTTTTAGGATGTGCCAGTTTATTAAAAAATTCTCCATCATTTGTCATTATTAGTAATCCTGAAGTTTCATAATCCAATCTGCCTACTGGAAAAATTCTTTCTGGAATATCCTTTACAAGATCCATTACTGTAGCTCTACCTTGCTCATCAGAAACAGATGTTATATAACCTACAGGCTTATTTAAAGCAATATAAATTTTCTTTTCTGAAGGTCTGATAATTTGCCCATTTACCTGAACTTCATCATCTGGCTGAACTAAATATCCCATCTCTGTTATTGTTACACCATTGACCTTTACATTTCCATTTTCTGTAAGTTGGTCTGCCTTTCTCCTGCTTGCCACCCCTGCTGCCGCAATATATTTATTAAGCCTCATATTTTCATCTCCATATTTATATTTATATTTATTTTTAAATTTATCTGTATATTAAAATTTGCCTCTGTATTTATTTTTTAAACATTTCCATATTTATATTTTGTTAAATTTATTTACATTGACAGTCTACCATATACAGAGGAAATGTGCTACAATTTAATAGTAGAAAGGTGGTATCAATGGGAAGTTTACTAGAAAGAAAAGTATTAAACCTAGCTTTGTTAGCTGGTAATATAATGCTGCGAAGCGGAGCAGAGATGGATAGAGTCGCAGACACAATTACTAGAATCTGCAAAGCTTGCAAAATGGATAATATTGGTGTATTCACAACCTTAACAGGTATTTTTATTTCTGTTTCAAGAGAAGGTGATGATTCCAATTCTTCTAGCGCCATAGGCAATATTGATGAAATTTCTATTGATTTAACTAAGCTTTCAAAAGTAAATTCTTTTGCCAGAGAATTTACTACCACAGATCTTTCCATTGATGAAGGAATGGAAATCCTCCACGAAATAGACAAAGGTAAACATTATCCATTGCTAGCAAGATTTTTATTTGCTGGGCTTGTATCAGGGCTTTTTTCTATAATTTTTGGAGGTGTATATATAGATGCCTTGCTTACTAGCCTTGTTGGAATAATTGCTTATGCCATGGCTCTAGGATTTGAATCATTAAAGACCAACTATTTTTTAAGAGGTTTTTTATCTATATCTGTTTCCTCCTTTGTATTTTTGACACTGGAATATTTTTCAATTATTTCTGATTCAGGCCCTTCAACAATCGGCGTCCTTATGTTGTTTGTCCCTGGTTTTTCTCTTACAACCTCAATGCGAGATTTTCTGGCTGGCGATATGTTAGCAGGACTTTCTCGCCTTGTTGAAGCTCTTGCCATAAGCATCTCCCTTGCGGTAGGTGTTGGTGTTGGTGTTAAAATTTGGGAACTGGTTTTAGGAGGTGTTGCTTAATGATAATCAAAACTATTATTATCTTTTTTGCAGTATTATGTTTTTCTGCCCTTAGGCATGCGCCAATAAAAACGGTGTTTCCCACTGCTTTTATTGGTTGTTTTGGCTACTATATGGCTTATGCTCTAAATCCTATTTTTGGAAGGGTTCTAGCCGTTTTCTTCGCTGCATGTGTCATAGGCTTATTAAGCGATTTGGCTGCAAGAATAATGAAAGAGCCTACTACTATTTTTATAGTACCTAGCATAATTCCTCTCGTACCAGGGTCAGACCTTTATTATACCATGTTAGCTTTAATAGAAAGTCATTTAGCTTCAGCTGCAGAGTTAGGTGTTCAAACCCTATTTATCGCAGGAGCCATTGCCTTTGGTCTGGTGGTTGAAGGATCATTATTTAAAATATTCACCAATTTAAAAGACGGAATAAAGAAAAAAGTTACCCTTTGAAAAATACAGCTTAACTATACAGCAAAAGTTAAAGGACAGGTTTTATAGCACTGTCCTTTTTAGTTTATTTAAATTTTACATTAAATTTCAATCTTAAGTTGTTGCAATCCTCCTTGGTCTTCTGTAGGCTCTTCCACTCCAAAGTTTTCTTCTATGTCTTCTATTTGTGGCAACTCTTTCAAGGATTGGTAACCAAAGAACCTGAGAAATTCATCTGTGGTTCCATAAAGAATAGGTCTTCCTATTCCCTCAGATCTACCTACTTCACAGATAAGTTCCTTCCCCTCTAGCCCTTCTAAAACCCTGTCACATTTTATTCCTCTAACCGATTCTATTTCTCCTCTGGTTACAGGTTGCTTATAGGCAATTATTGCCAAAACTTCTAAGGCTGATTGGCTTAGTCTCCTTTTCTTAACAGGGGTGCATAGCCTTTCTATATACTCTGAATTTTCCGAAAGCGTAACAAACTGAAAAGTTTTATTTATCTCTCTTATTCTTATGCCCTTTTCTTCTTCTTCATATTGAACGGATAATTCTTGAAAATATTTAATTGCTTCTTTTACATCAATATTCAATACTTCTGCTGCGGCCTTTGCTTCCAAAGGTTCCCCCCAAACAAATAGCATTGATTCCAGTGCAGATTTTATCTTTCTCTCGCTTGCCATGTCTTATTCCTCTCTTCTTTTATATATTCTCTTCTTCCCCTAAATCTTTTTCTATTGCCATGTTTAATTTTTCTGTAGCTCCTACCTTGATAGGCCCGAATATAAGACTTTGCTCTGCCCAGAGCCTATCTTGTTTAACCATCTCTAGCATAGACGAAAAAGAAAGGGCTATATCATATTTGCTTTCTCTTTCATTTACTAGACTATAAAAATCAACTTCTGTTCCTTGATTTAGTTCAAATAGTTTTTTTATAAAAGATACCTTTGCTTCTGTCGTAATCTTTTCTCTTTCTCGATATTGGTATTCTTTCTTCATTGCAACTTCTTTTTTCTTTCTTAAAAGAAATTTATTAAATGCCTTTACAAAGTGTTCTATTTCCAAAGACAAGTATTCATCGGGTTCATTGGTGAATTGGGAAATGTCCTCTTGTGGTTTTGCATAAATGCTTCTTCCATACAATTCTTGCTCTGCCAAAACTTCTGATATAGCTTTAAACCTTCTGTATTCTAAAAGTTTTTCTACAAGCTCCACCCTTGGATCTTCTTCAATTAAAATTTCTCCCTCTACAGACATCTTGGGCAAAAGCATTTTGGATTTAATTTCAAGTAAGCTTGCTGCTAAAATCATAAACTCAGTGGCAACTTCAACTTCCAGTTCTTTCATCTTTTCTAGGTGCTCTATATATTGCTTTGTTATTTCTGATATTTTGATATCGTAAATGCTCATTTTTGCATTTTCAATCAAATATACCAGTAAATCAAATGGTCCTTCAAATTGTGTTAATTTAACTTTGTATGTCATTAATTTTTATCTCCTTCGTGATAATTATAATATAGAAGTCCAAGAATTACTATAATTCCTCCTAGCATTTGCCACACTGTTGGTATTTCTGAGAATACAATCAACGCAAGTAATGCCGCTACAATAATTTCTCCTGTATCCAAAGCGGAAACATAGAGAGACGATACATATCCCATTGACCAGTTAAACACTGCATGGCAACCTAGTTGGCAAACAATGGCCATTACGGCTATCCAAAAATAATCCTTTGGTTCATATGTCAAAAGCGGTGTGGAAGTTATTACAATAGCAATTGAAAAGCAAAGTAGACATGTCCCAAATACAATTAATATATATACAGAAGCAGACATCTTGCTTCTAACTTCACTTCCAATAGATAAATATATACCCATACCTATACAAGCTGCAAAAGCCAATATATCACCAAAGAATGTGTTTCCATCTGTAAAATTACCACCTACAACAATAGTTCCACCAATAATTGCAACCACAATTCCCAAGACAGCTTTTAGGGAAACTGGTTTTTTCCAAATAAGGAATCCCATTGCCGCAACCAAAAAAGGATGTAATGTAACTAAAACTGTGGCACTTGCAACAGATGTAATCTTTAATGCTGTGAACCAACTCCAATAATGCAGAAACAGGGCTATTCCTGAGACTATAGAAAGTACCCACTCTCTTCTCCCAATATTTTTAAACTCTCCTCTATGTTTTAGAAGTATAGGCACCAAGAAAAAAGGTAAAGCAAAAAGTAATCTGTAAAATCCGATTACCATAGAAGGTGCTTCAGTAAGTTTTCCAAAAATTCCCGATGTTGCACCTGCCACTACTGCAAATATTACTATAAATTTTGCATTTCGTTCAAAAATATTTAACTGTTTCTTCTCCATACTCCCTCTTTCTTATTACTAGTACACTTTGCAGACCAAAGGCAAATAAGCTCCTTCTTTAATCTTCGCACATTATTTTTGCTAGATTTTCTTTAAATGGAGGCCTAACAATTCCTTTTTCCGTAACATATGCAGTTATATATTCATAAGGTGTAACATCAAAAGCTGGATTGAATTTCTTTACACTTCTTGGAGTCATAGGGCTTGCATACCACATTTCACCTATTTCCTCTCCATCTCTTTCTTCAATTTCAATTTCATTTCCTGTTTTCGCCTCTAGATCTATGGTGCTTGTTGGCGCAAACATATAAAAGGGTATTTCAAACTCCTTTGCCATTATAGCAACTTGCATAGTTCCAATTTTGTTAGCTCCATCTCCGTTAGCCGCAACCCTGTCACAACCAACTACAACTGCATCAATCTTTCCTTGCTTCATTACAGTACCTGCCATGTTGTCGCAAATCAATGTAACATCAACACCTGCTTTATCAAGTTCAAAGGCAGTAAGTCTTGCCCCTTGAAGCAAAGGTCTAGTTTCATCTGCATAAACTTTAAAGTTGTATCCATTTTCTTGACCTAGGTATATAGGTGCAATGCAAGTGCCATATTTTGCTGTTGCAAGGGTTCCTGCGTTACAGTGAGTAAGGATTCCCATATTAGGCTTCAAAAGAGATAATCCATACTCTCCCATTTTAAGAGAAGCCTCTACATCTTCATTCCTTATATTATTTGCCTCAACGAATATCTCTTCCTTGAATTTTTCAACCTGCTCTTTTTCCCCTTGGTTTTTATCTGTATTTTTGTAAATTTCTTCTGCCTTTTTTTCCATTCTATTTGCTGCCCAAAAAAGGTTTACTGCTGTAGGCCTTGAAGTCTTAAGATATTCGCTAGTTTCCTTTAGCCTCTTCAAAAGGGTTTCTGGATTTTCAAATTCAATATCCCTAATGTCTATATATATCCCATAGGCCGCTGCTACGCCTATAGCCGGTGCCCCTCTCACTGCTAGAATTTTGATTGCATTCCATGTTTCCTCTCTATTTTTAAGCTCAATATACTTTTCCTCATTAGGCAAAAGTGTCTGGTCTATAATTATTAGTTTTCTGTCTTTAATAAATACTGGTTCTATTACATTTGTGTTCATTGCTTCTCCTTTCTTACTTGTCTTTTTCAGCATATACTGTGTCTCCGTCCCTCACTGCGTGCTCGCTCATTCCGTTCCTTATCTTATGTATACTTTCTCATGAACACCTGCCTGCCGACAGTCAGACTTGGAAACTTTCCTTGTATAAATCGAAAAATCATGCGTAGTCTACATTTCTTTTCATCACATTCCGCCTTGCTATTCCTACATTGTCCTTTGTACATATCTGTGCAATTCAATCCTTTTTGCTATCTTAAAATTTAATTTTATCCTTTATGAGTATATCATATTTTGCTGGTATTTGATATATAGGAAAGGTGGTTCTGCAGACTTAGTTTTCTGAATTCACCCTCCTACCTTCCTAACACTGTATACACTGACTCAGTTTATGAATTCTAATTAGAAAAGCTGAAACAGGTAATAATATAAAAATCAAAGAAATCAATACAACTTTTAACTTCGGTGCTAATTGACATAGCCACTCAAACATTGTATACTTGTATACAATGTTAGTTTTTATATAGCTTATATCTATATAAGTAAGAAGAACTATTAAATAGAGACTCTGAAATTAAATCTATCTCTTATTTCTCACCTCTTTCTTTTCAAAACTAACACCCCAACTATCAATTAATTTCTATTTTATAAAAGGAGGATATATGGGCAAGACTTTAGCACACAAGATTTTGGAAAACCACCTTATAGAAGGTGAAATGACTCCAGGATCGGAAATCACAATCAAAATCGACCAAACTTTAACTCAGGATTCTACGGGTACAATGGTTTACTTACAACTTGAGGCTATGGAGGTAAACAAAGTTCAAACTGAACTTTCTGTTGCTTACATCGACCACAACACTTTGCAAACTGGATTCGAAAATGCAGACGACCACGCATTTATCAAAAGCGTAGCAAAGCGTCATGGCGTTCTTTTCTCTAAACCAGGAAATGGAATCTGTCACCAACTACAATTAGAAAACTATGGAAAGCCAGGCAAGACTCTAATCGGTTCTGACAGCCACACCCCAACAGGCGGCGGCCTAGGAATGATTGCCATTGGTGCAGGCGGCCTTGATGTAGCAGTTGCTATGGCAAAGGGAAGCTACAGTTTGAAAGTTCCAAATGTAGTTGGAGTTGAGCTAACTGGGAAGCTAAAGCCTTGGTCTTCAGCTAAAGATGTTATCCTAAAAGTTCTAAAAACTTTGACTGTAAAAGGCGGAGTTGGAAACATCATAGAATACTATGGCGAAGGCGTTAAGACTTTATCTGTTACAGACAGAGCCACTATAACAAACATGGGTGCTGAACTTGGTGCTACAACATCAGTATTCCCAAGCGACGAAAACACAAAGGCTTTCTTGGCAGAGCAAGGCAGAGAGGCAGACTATATCCCTCTATGCTCTGATGATAATGCAACTTATAGCAAAACTATCACTATTGATTTAAATACACTTACTCCTCAAGCGGCTATGCCACATAGCCCTGACAATGTAGAGGACATTGCAAAGATTGGCAAAATCAAGGTTGACCAAGTTGCTATAGGAAGCTGCACAAACTCTTCATATACGGACCTTATGAAGGTTGCTAAAATCCTAAAAGGCAAGAAGGTTCAAGAGGATGTAAGCCTTGTTATATCTCCAGGCTCAAGCAAAATTCTAGAAAAATTGGCTCAAAACGGAGCCCTTGCAGACATGATTGCTGCAGGTGCAAGAATAATAGAAAACGCTTGCGGACCATGTATCGGTATGGGGCAATCGCCAAGATCTGGTGCTGTGTCTCTTAGAACTTTTAACAGAAATTTCAAAGGCAGAAGCGGCACTATAGATGCAGATGTTTATCTAGTAAGCCCAGAGACTGCTGCAATTTCAGCTGTTGAAGGAGTTTTAACAGATGGTTCTACTTTAAGCGGCAAAGGAGTTTATGCTGATGATATGGTTAATGTTGCCTCTACTGATTTTGTAGCTAATGATAACTTCATCGTTTACCCTACAAATAGCAATAAAGAAAATACTCCTGTAGAAATGGGACCAAATATTAAACCTTTCCCAAGAAACAAAGCCTTAGGCGATGATGTTTCAGGAGACGTAACTCTTATTACTGGCGATAATATTACAACTGACGATATTATGCCTTCTGATTCAAGGCTTCTTCCTTATCGTTCTAATGTGCCTTACTTATCAAACTTTTGTTTTGAAAAAATCGACAAAGATTTTGCAAAGAGATGTGAGGCTGCAAAAGAATGCATCATTATAGGTGGGGATAACTACGGACAAGGAAGTAGCAGAGAACATGCTGCCTTAGCCCCTCTTCACTTAGGAGTTAAGTTTGTAATTGCCAAATCATTTGCAAGAATACACAGATCTAACCTTGTAAACAGCGGCATCATCCCTCTAGTGTTTGAAAAGCCTGCCGACTATGATGCTATTAAACTAGGGGACAAATTAGTGATAAACAATGTAAAGGCTCAGCTTGAGGAAGAGACTATTACAGTTAAAAACCAAACCCAAGGAACAGAGTTTGTGGTTAAAGGGAACCTTTCTCCACTAGAAAAGTCTATGATCCTTGCAGGCGGAAAAATAAATTATATTAAAGGCGAGTAGACATATACGCTGAAAAAGGCAAGTAAGAAAGGAAATTATTATGGACATACAACAACATGTACAAGCTATTATCGACCACCAATTAGGTAGAATCGAAGCTATGAAAAAAGGGGAAGACTTTGTAGACTACCAAGCTTTAGACAAAATCATTATTGGAGTTATTGGAGGAGATGGAATCGGTCCTGCAATAACTGGCCATGCTCACAGGGT
>CAYJJM010000020.1:0-7941 GCA_964370515.1 uncultured Oscillospiraceae bacterium
TTCCTTTTGTTGGGAAATAGCCAAGGCTTTATATTCCTCACCCTTTACAATTTGATGCCAGCCCGCAAAAAAAAGCATAATTATTATACCTAGCAAAAATAAAAAGAACAGTATTAGTGTTCGACTATTATTTATTTTTTTTTCATTAGTTATTTTTCTTTTTTGCATTTTTCCTTCTTCCTATATCAGTTTCTATTTTATCATTATATGGCAGTTAAAGAAACATAAAATAAAAAAATAGACAATTTAATGACTATTTTTTATTTTTTCTAAATTTTAGTAAGTGCTACTATCTCCTTTGCTTTCCGCTATTACCTTCTCTTTTTCTTCACCCAAAACAACTTCTTGATCAGACCCAGGATATACCATGCCCAAAGTATTAATTGCATACTCCTCAATTTTCTCTGTTGTTATTTTCTCGCTAAGCTGAAGTTCTAGGAATTCTACTTCACCTTGTATGGCCAAGTTTTCTTCTTTTAAATTTTTATTGTTATATACCACTGCAGATTCTAAGGCTGATATCAGCACCAGTGCCATTACAAAAATCACTACTTTTATTATGTTCTTGATTATCCACTGTGTTTCTTTCCTTGAAAATTCTTCTCGCCTCCGCTGTTTCACAGTGTTTTTTTGTCTTACATCTACTTTATTAGGCCTGTAAGGAGCCTTGCTTGGGTAATAATCATATTCGCTTGAGTTGTATACTTTTCTTGCAGTATTTGTATTATATGCCAATTCTCCTCACTTCCTTTCCGAATTTTATTAAAGTTTTTCAATTATTCTTAGTTTTGCACTTCTTGCTCTAGGATTTACCTCTATTTCCTCTTCTGAAGGAATAATAGGTTTTCTTGTAATTTTCTTAATATCTGCTTTTTCTTGACAATTACATATGACCATACCTTTTGGACATGTACATGGATTTGTTCTTCTTGCAAATATTTCTTTAACTATCCTATCTTCCAGAGAGTGAAAAGTTATAACTACCATTCGCCCTCCTGTATTTAACACATCACAGAAAGCTTCTATTGCATTTTTTAGCTGTTCCAACTCTTCGTTAACTTCAATTCGAATCGCTTGAAAAGTTCTCTTTGCAGGATGTGGTCCTTCTCTTCTTGCACCTGCTGGAATCGCTTCTTTTATTATCCTTACCAATGTTTCCGTGTCTCTTATTGGTTCTTTCTTTCTTTCTCTTGTTATAAATTGACTTATCCTATTTGCCCATCTTTCTTCGCCATAGGTTTTTATTATTCTAGTAAGATTTTCCTGGCTATATGTATTTACAATCTCTTCTGCTGTAAGCAAATCAGATTGGTTCATCCGCATGTCTAAAGGTGCATTTTGCATATAAGAAAAGCCTCTATGGTCGCTATCTAGTTGAAATGAGGAGACCCCTAGATCTAGCAACCCACCATCTATGCCCTCTACACCTTCAGTAGACAAAATTTTTTTTATATCAGAGTAATTGCTCTGTATATAACTTATTGTGTTGGGAGTATTCTCTAAATTCTTCTTTGCAGCTTTGATTGCATCCATATCTCTATCTACTGCAATAAGCTTGCCTTCTTTACCTAAAGCTTTACAAATCTCTAGACTGTGTCCGCCTCCCCCTAGGGTTCCATCCACATATATCCCTGACTTTTTTATATTAAGGCCTTCTATACTTTCTTTCAAAAGTACTGATGTATGATTAAATTTCATATTTTACCATGCCTTCTTCTATATCGCTTACGTCTAAGCCCTTAGCTTGCTCATTTTCTTCCCATCTTTCTTTGCTCCAAACTTCTATTCGAGTATTCCAACCTACAGTCACTAATTCTTTAGAAATTCTTGCATTTTCTCTAAGTTCTAAAGGAATAGTCATTCTTCCCTGTCTATCTATCTCTTGTTCTGTCGCATTTGAATAAAAATATCTTGCGAATTTTCTCGCACTTTGGTCTGACATAGGAAGCTTTGAAAGTTTCTCCATGAATTTATCCCATTCATCCATAGGATAAATATACAGGCAACCATCAAGCCCTGTTGTAATTACGCACTTCAAGCCTAAGCGATCCCTAAATTTGGCTGGAATCACCATTCTGAACTTTGTGTCTATGGAATTTTGAAATTTGCCAATCACAACATTATCCTCCTAGGTTTACTTCCACTTTACTCCATTTTATACCACTTTTCAAGTTTTTTTAGAGTTTTTTAGGGAATATAAACCACTTTCCTACCCTACATCCCTGTTTGCCTCACTTCCTTTTTAAAAACCACTATATGTAGTAATAAAAAAAAGAGGTTATACAAAATATATGTATTCCTCTTTTTAAAACTATTTTTTTTCTTTGAGTTTCCTTTTTCAGTAATTATATAAATTCAATGTTCCCTTTTTCACTTACTTCTATTTCGTCTATAGATAATTTGGAGTTTACAACGACTATTTCAACGCCCCTTTGTTTAGCCTCCAAAAGTTTTTCATGGAAAGCTAGATGAGTTTCTTTATTTGGTGTTAATTTTTTTATCTTTTCCATCTGAATCAAAAAAACAACATATGCCTCATATCCTTTTTCCTTAGCAACAATTAATTCATTAATATGTTTTACACCTCTTTCCGTAGGTGCATCTGGAAACATTGCTATTCCATTCTTTTCTAAAGTAACACCTTTTACTTCTAAATATCCCTCTTTACCATTAGAGTCTTTTAAGTAGAAATCAAACCTTGAATTTAAAAAAGTTTTCTCTCTTTGGATGATTTCAAGATTTTCCATATTGGATAAAATTAGTTTTTTACTTTTCAAGGCCTCCTCTATCACTTTGTTAGGTATTTGCGAATCCATGTTTATCATATTTCCATTCTTCATGACTCCTACAAGGGAATATCTATATTTTCTTTCCTTCATTTTATCTATATAATCTTCCAAGAAAACTTCAGCTCCACTTATAAGAAGTTCTTTACACCTTCCTGTATTTTTAACATGAGCATATGTAGGTTTACCATCAACAAATATTTCCGCAACAAACCTATTTGGCCTTTCAATAAATATTCCTTTTATAACCTTTTCATACTTCAATGTCAGCACCCTCTTCCCTATTTTTTTCTTCATAATTTAAATCGATTATATGCAATGCTCGCATTACTCAGAATTAGCTAATATTATTTAGCAAAGCAGATGTCAATTTCATATTATACTATTGTTTATACATATCCTTTTATAGTATAATAATTTGTAATTATATTGCAATCTATATTATATATTGTTTTTTAATTTATATTTATTGTATCAAATAGGAGAAAATAATGAGAAGCAAAAAAAAGAAAATATTAATTTTAATAGGCATTTTACTCGTTTTAACTGGGACGATTTTATTTCTTATTTTTTCTGGATTTTTTGTTAACGAAGAACAGTCTGGACAAACAATTGCAGAGCCAGAAATAACTCCAGAATACTTAAAAGGTGAATATGCCGAAATGTTGATAAGAGATGGTGCTCTAATTACTGTAGGTACTCTAGAAGAAATCAAATCAAGTACTAGTATCGAAAATTCTTTTGAAGCAGTAGTACATGGTAAAGAAGTAGTTGAAAGCGAATCTGAGCCTGGTGGTTACTATATAGCTGATTTGAACACTGCCTTACCTGTCTTTATAGATCAGCAAACTAGAATTGTTGTTGATGATAAGATTCTTTCTACAGACGAGTTTGTTAATTCACACAACAGTTTACTTGCTGCCCTAATAGATGCAGAGCAGGTAAGTGATTCAGAGAAAGAAACTTTAGATGAAGAAGAATTAAAAGATTTGGAAGATACTATCGCTTCTGGGTCTAAAAATTACTACAGCATTTACACTATAGGGACTCAAACTCTCCTTATAACTACTTTTGAATATTCTGCTAATAGCGAGGAGGAGTAATGTTTAATGCCACCCCAGACCCTATAGCTTTTAACCTATTTGGATTTGATGTCAGATGGTACGGAATTTTTGTCACATTTGGAATTGTAACTGCCATAGTACTTATATATTTAAGGGCTCCTAAATATCAAATAGTAAGAGATCACACTTTAGATATGTTTCTTTGGGCTGTTCCACTAGGAATTATTGGAGCTAGACTTTATTATGTTATCTTTAACTGGAGTATATATTCCAATGATTTTGTTAAAATCTTTCGAATCACTGAGGGTGGCCTTGCAATCCATGGCGGATTGATACTAGGAGGTCTTGCTTTGGTCTTTGTTTGTAGGTATCATAAAATATCCTTTCTTAATTGCTTAGATTTATTTGCACCTGCTGTCGTTCTCGCTCAGGGAATTGGTAGATGGGGCAATTACTTTAATATGGAAGCTCATGGAAGACCTACTAACTTACCTTGGGGCATCCCTGTAAATGGAGAGTTTGTACATCCAACTTTTCTATATGAATCCATTTGGTGTGTGTTGCTCTTTGTATTTCTACTTATTTACGAAAACAGGCGAAAGTTTACAGGTCAAGTCTTCTTGCTTTATGGATTTTTATATTCTTTAGAGAGATTTTTTGTCGAAGGTTTAAGAACAGACAGTTTAATGTTTGGCCCCCTTAGGCAAGCCCAACTAATCAGTATACTTACCATGTTTCTTTGTTTGGTAGTATACATATACTTGACCAAAAAAAATCGTCATCACCTAAAGTGATCTTAACTTATTATTTGTTTTTAATTAATATATTTATTGAGAAACCTTAGCAATTCACAATGCTTGTATACATTACTGCTATAAAATTAAAGAAAGGAAAAATATAATGCCTTTGCATTATATAAGGAAACAGAATGAAACTAGGAATTGTAGGCCTGCCAAATGTGGGCAAAAGCACTTTATTTAACGCAATTACAAAGGCTGGAGCTGAAGCGGAAAACTATCCTTTTTGTACTATTGAACCCAATGTTGGTGTAGTTCCTGTGCCTGATGAAAGGCTTCAAGTGCTTCACAAAATATACAATTCGAAGAAAACCATACCTACATCCATAGAATTTTATGATATTGCAGGTTTAGTTCGTGGCGCTTCCAAAGGAGAAGGCTTAGGAAATAAATTTTTGGGACATATTAGAGAAGTTTCTGCTATTGTTCATGTGGTCAGATGTTTCGAAGATGACAATGTTGTGCATGTAGATGGAACCGTATCACCCCTATCAGATATTGAAACTATCAACTTGGAACTTATTCTTTCTGACCTAGAGCTTGTTGAACGAAGAATAGAAAAAACCAAAAAGAACTTAAAAGGAGACAAATCACTGCAAAAAGAGTTAGATATTCTTGGCAATGTTCACACATGTCTAGCTGATGGCAAATCTGCTAGAGTTTTAGATTTATCAGAGGAAGATGAGTCTTTTGTAAAGTCTTTGGATCTTCTTTCCTTTAAGCCTGTAATATATGCAGCTAATGTTGACGAAGAAACTGCATCTACAAAGGCAGCAAACACATATGTTGAAGAGGTTGAAAAGTTAGCAAAAGAAGAAGGCTCTCAAGTTGTTGTTCTTTGTTGTAAAATCGAAGCCGAACTTTCCACCCTTACTGATGAAGAAAGAGAACTCTTTTTAGAGGAACTGGGTTTAACTGAATCTGGGCTAAATAAATTAATTAAAGCATCCTATGCCCTATTAAATTTAATTTCTTTCTTAACTGCTGGTGTTCAAGAGGTTAGAGCCTGGACTATCAAAGATGGAACTAAGGCTCCTGGAGCCGCCGGAAAAATTCATACAGACTTTGAAAAAGGTTTTATTAGAGCCGAAACTATTGCATATAATAAGCTTATAGAGTGTGGTGGTAATCTGGCCACCGCAAAAGAACAAGGATTAGTTCGTGCAGAAGGAAAAGAGTACATCGTAAAAGATGGAGATGTTATACATTTCTTATTTAATGTTTAGACAATTCTATACACCAAGGAGGATTAAATGAAAAACTTAAACAAATACATAGACCACACATTATTAAAACCCGAAGCAACTACTGCACAAATTCAGAATCTTTGTTATGAAGCAATGGAGCATAATTTTTATTCAGTTTGTGTAAACACATCTTTTGTAGCTCTTGCAAAATCAACTCTAAAAGATAGCACCGTCAAAATAGCTGCAACGGTAGGTTTCCCTTTAGGTGCTTCCAGTACAGAAAGTAAAGCCTTTGAAGCAGATAAAGCCCTCCAAGATGGAGCTTCTGAAATAGATATGGTAATGAATATAGGTGCTTTTAAAGAAAAAGATTTTGAATATGTTGCACAAGATATTGCCACTGTAGTTGCCATATCCAAAAATCATAATGCTATAGTAAAAGTTATAATAGAAACCTGTCTACTTACCCAAGAGGAAATAAAGCAGGCAAGCGAAATCATCATCTCCTGTGGTGCTGATTATGTAAAAACTTCAACAGGATTTAACAAAGAAGGAGCAAAAATTGAAGATGTGCGCCTAATGGCAGAAACTGTAGGTTCTAACGGCAAGGTTAAAGCCTCTGGGGGAATACGAACTAAAGCAGATGCCATTAAAATGATAGAAGCTGGAGCTTCTAGACTCGGTTGTAGCAATAGTATTCAAATCATTGAATAACACAATTTCTTGAAATAAGCATGCACAAAATACAATGGTCAAACATCAACACATTAATACACAAAAATAGAGTGTAAATTGAATCGAAAAACAATATAAATTACGCAGGATTTTTCACATAGTGCAAGGCAAGCACGCAGAACACGCAACATGCACAGACTACGCAACTTTCGCAATGAATACAGCTTACGCAGAACACGCAACTTTCGCAACACACGCAATTAGGCAGAACACGCTGCGTAGCTGCGTAACAGTATATGACTAAAAGGACAATGTAAAAGGAGATTTTATATGAAACTAACAGACCTTACTAAAAGCGGTGGTTGAGCTGCCAAAATAGGCCCAGGTGCCTTGGCACAGGTTCTGTGCCATCTTCCAAAATTTGAAGATCCTAATCTTTTGGTAGGATTTGAAACAAGCGATGATGCTGCCGTATATAAAATCAATGACACAACTGCACTTATACAAACAGTAGACCTTTTCCCTCCAGTTGTAGATGACCCGTATGCCTATGGCCAAATTGCAGCAGCCAATTCCTTAAGTGATATTTATGCTATGGGCGGTGAACCTACTCTTTGCATGAATATCTTTGCTTTCCCAGAAAACATGCCACCTTCTCAAATCCAAGGGATTCTTGAAGGTGGTTATGACAAAGTAAAAGAAGCTGGTGCCATTATTGCAGGAGGACATACTTTAAAGGATGAAGAACCTAAGTATGGACTTTGTGTAACTGGCTTTGCAAAGCCTGACCAAATATGGACCAATAGCGGTGCAAAGGAAGGCGACCTTTTAATTTTAACTAAACCGCTAGGAAGCGGTATACTCAATTTAGCAAATAAAGCCGACCTATTATCTCCAAAAACTTCTAGGAATTTAGAAGAGCATATGAAATCATTGAATAAAACAGCATATGAAATAATGAAAAAGTACAATATAAGCAGTTGCACTGATGTTACTGGATTCGGGCTAATGGGTCACTCTTTTGAAATGGCTCAAGGTAGCAATCTAACCATAGAAATTTATAGCCAAGAGATCCCCCTTATGGATAATGTAGAGGAAATGGCCAAAATGGGGATTATCCCTGGAGGTGCTTATGCTAATAGAGAGTATTTAGAGCCTTTCACAGATTTTCTTAGTTCTCTGCCACTCTATCTTTCTGATATATTTTTTGATCCGCAAACATCAGGAGGCTTGCTTTTTTCCATTGATGAAAAAGATTCTCACAAGATTTTACAAGAATTAAAGTCTGTTCTTCCTGGTGTCAACATAATCGGTCAATGCACTTCAAAAAAAGAAAAACAACTTGTCATAAAGTAAGTCATTTTTCTTTTTCAGTTAGTATCTTTAATTAAAGTAAATAGGATTTCAATATTTTTTATTAATATTATATCGG
>CAYJJM010000020.1:7951-12686 GCA_964370515.1 uncultured Oscillospiraceae bacterium
GGCTTACTAATTTTATTAATATGTTTACTGATTTTATTAATATTTTGTTGATTTATTGATTTTATTAATATTGAATTTTTCCCCTTATTTCTTCATAGTTTTCCCATCTGAAGTTGTCCGCCCTACCTTTGGAAAACTGGAGAGGTCCAAAGAATTGAAGCACTATATGGCCTATGGCTTTCTTACTTTTGAAAATGGAAGTTTTGAAAGAGGCAGTTTCAATCAGATCCCTTTTTAAAAAAATAATTTGCCTTCCATAGCCTCCTTTAATATATGATATGGATTTATCTCTTATGCTTATTTTCTCACTATTGTATTTTAGTATGGATCTTAATATTTGAGATAGCAAACCTATTGCCACAACAGGAGCCAGGATAAACAAAGTTTTATTTTCCCCCACAAGTGCAAAGGCTAGCCATATTATGGTTAATGTGCTTGTGGCAAAGATACCAAAGTTAAAAAAGAAATATCTAAGGGTGCCATTTTTCTCCCTTTTGTAGTCTCTCTGAACTTCTATTTCAGGCAAAAAGTCTTCCATGATTTTTTCTATGTCATCTTTTTTTCCTATGGGAAATAGCATGGCAGAACTTGCCGCCCCCTCTTCATTGCCATAGCCAATTGCATAAACTTCTACTGTATATTGACCGAACAGCTTCATTAAAAATGATTGTTTTAATTTGACTCCCGAAATTTTTTCATTAGTTAAAGAAAATCTTTTTTTGCTTATAATTCCATAATTTATAGTTATGGCTTTTTCATCTTTCTCTATATTAAACCCCCAATATCTTATGACAGTAAATCCTACGGAAAGAATTATGCTTATGAAAAATAATACAATTCCTATTACCAATAGGAGCAATGCACCTATCAAAACCATAGTCCCTATATTGTTTTCAAGAAATGAAGTTGTTACTTCTAATGCCCTTTCTTGGAGATTGAGTTTGTGGATAAGTTCCATAATATACTCCCCTGCAAAGTCTTGCAATGTTCCCACCCCAGATGCGACAGCAGCTATTAGTATTAATATATAACTCCATTTAGATTGAAGTAACCCAAACAAAACAATCTTGCTAGCGGACACCTTAACCCTTGGGAAGTCCTGCCTAACATCACTATAGCTTTTTGCAGACTCTACAGCCATTTCCAATTCTTGCCTTCGTAATCCTTGACTTTCTCTCTTGCCTTCTCCCTCTTTTTCTTCTAATCCTGCAAGTTTAAGTTCTCTGTTCTTTAGTATTAATTCTTTGAAATTTTCTGCCTCATCTTTTTTTAGTGCCAGTATGGTGTTTGGGTCTCCTGTAGAAGTACCTGTATATTGCACTGTTGTTTCCACTCTAATTTTGCAAACTTTTGCCCATTGAAAAATAAGGTCTTGGTTAAGATTTACTGTAGTAATAGTCTCCAAGGGAATTTCAATTTTCTGCTTGTTCAAAACACCTTTGTTTACATAAAACATATCTTCTGTGATTTCATATGTGGTGTGTCTAAATAAGATTAACTTAACTATAAGCCTAATTAATATAGAGGCCACCATTACTCCAAAAATAATCAAAGTAGTAAAATCCCTGCGAACAAAAAGAACAAGTAACACTATAGCAGCTGTAGCTCTTAATTCTTGAAAAAGTTTGTCAAATATTATTAAAAAATGTCCCCTCTGCGGTCCATGCATTACCATTTCTCCTCTTCTAGCCTTTTAATCAACTTGCTTTTTAATCTTTCGGATATTTCTATGCCTAATTCTTCTCTAAGCCCTACTATCTCAAACTTGCCACTTGCAGTACTCATTTCTACAGTAGCAAGGTTAAACTTTCGATCTATAGGTCCTCTGCTACTGGTTATATGCTGGATTCTTATAATAGGAATGGTTTCTATTGTGATAAATACAATTCCTTTCTTTATTTCCACCTTGTCTTCTCCAATGTAATATCCCCATCTTTTGTATTGGATCTCTGGGAATATTCCAATATATAAAACACCTAGTATTCCTACACCTATTCCCCCTATTCCAACCCAAAAGCGTGCTTCCTCTGAAATTTCGCTTATATACAAAAAAATATATACCGCTAATATAATTGTCGCTATCACTCCCAAAAAAATACTCCTGCCTATTCGCCATGATTTTTTCACTTTTATATCTAGTTTTTCATAGCTAATTAATTGGTTCATCTTTCCCTCTTTTCTTTATTTTCACCTAGGCTAACACAAATATCAAATGCCTGCTGATTCGAGTCGTAAATGTCTGCTGTTTCAAGTTATAAGTTCTAGGCAAATTTAAATAATAAATGCCTAGGCTAATGAAAGTCTTAAATGCCTAGGCTACTTCGTTCCATAGATGCCTGCTTTATTATATTTTGTCAAACAAAACACCCTAGATAGTATAGCATTTTTTTCATAGGTTTTATAGTTTAATATGCAAGATTTTAGCCTCCTGCTCATACTAGTGACGAAAGCGATGCAAATGAACCCGAAGAAAAGCATCCTTAGACATATTCAAATCACGCCTAGTCTATATTCAATCAAATTTAAAAATACTAGTCCTCTGAATAGTATTTTTTGTTCTTGTTTTTTTCATTTGTGAGTGTGTTTATTTGAGATTTTTTAAATATATAAGAATTGTTTCCTTAAAAGTTTCTTCAAAATTAGTAGTTACATAATTTGTAGCAGATAGTTTAATTGCCTCCTTTTGTACCTCTGTTTCTTGAGTTACTGGGTAAAGCCCGCTGGCAAAGCATAGGTAAAAAATTATGAAGTTATAAATCTTCTTATCCTCTACATCTGGATAAACTTCTTTCAACGCATACATGAATTTTTCTTGCTTTGGGGCAAGGTTTTTTTAATTGCACTAAGGCTTCAACAGAAACATTTTTTCGATTAAAGAAAATAGCAGTGTATATAAATTTATAATTTGTCCTCTCTAAAATTCTACTAAAAGTCACCTCTTCAAATCTTACTTCTTCATATCTCAGGGCTAAAACGGAATGTGGTTCAATAACTTTACAACAAATATGACAACAGAAGACAGAAAAGAAATTGTGCTTATCCACTCTATTCCTACAACAATGCCAAAGGATTTTATGGTTGTTAAAACCGAAAAGATTTAAATAATACAAATTAAAACCAAAAAATCAAACAAACTCCTAGTTATTTGTTATAAAATAATAGCTAGGAGTTTAAGATCAATTAGAGTGTTCACAAGCCTATAGGCTAATATGGATTTCAAAATTAGGTACTTAATTAGGTAACATAGTTACATAGTTAAAGACAAGCAAATATAAAAGGAGGCAAACATATGCAATATAGAAAACTTATTAAAAACGGTCCTGATATTTCTCTTTTAGGTTATGGTTGTATGAGATTCCCTACAAAAGGCGGTAGTATAAACAAAGAATTAACCTTTGAACAAATGAAATATGCCTTTGATCAAGGTGTGAATTATTTCGATACTGCCTATCCATATCATGGCGGCAAAAGTGAAGTTGTTTTAGGCGAATTTATTAAAAATAACAATATAAGAGAAAAAATATTTATCGCAGACAAATTGCCTGCTTTTTTAGTCAATAAGACAGAGCAAGCAAAAAAGTTTTTTACAACTCAACTTGACAGACTCAAAACCGACTATATAGACTTTTACCTAATGCATATGCTTACAAGTATGTCTGATTGGGAAAAACTTAAATCTTTTGGTATTTTAGATTTTATTGCAGAAAAAAAACAAATCGGAGAAATTAAGTATATTGGATTTTCATATCATGGCAGACCAGGAGACTTTATAAAAATTTTAGAAGATTATGATTGGGATTTTTGTCAGATTCAATACAACTACATTGACGAAAATTATCAAGCTGGAAAAGCCGGCCTTATTCGAGCACACCAACTAGGAATAGGCGTTGTGGTTATGGAACCTCTCCGTGGAGGTGCACTCGCAAACCAAGCTCCTGATAAAGCGAAAGAAATTTTCAAAAGTTATAAAGAAGAAAGAAGCCCCGCTAACTGGGCATTAAGATTCACAATGAACCACCAAGGTGTTGGCACTGTGCTTAGCGGAATGAACGATATAGAGCACATTAAAGACAACCTTAATGCAGCAAGTTCAACTCCTGAAAACAGCATGACCCAAGAAGAGCTAAGCATAATAGAAGATGTAAAAAATGTATATAAGGAATTGATGAAGGTTTCATGTACTGGGTGTAATTACTGTATGCCATGTCCATTCAGCGTTGATATACCACTTATTTTCGCCGACTATAACAGCAAGTACTTCTTCAAAGGAGGTTTAGGCAGTTTTCAATATTTAGCAAGGCATACAGGAATGATGGGAGAAAAATCTGGAGTAAATCTATGTACAAACTGCAACAAATGTATAAAACACTGTCCTCAGAACATTGACATCCCAAGTAAGCTAAAAGAAGCTCACAAGGTACTTGACAAACCACTTATGCGAGGCGGCATGGCAATAGTAGCTAAAGTTCTTAATAGACGATCAAAAAAAGCTAAGGCTTAAAAATAATTTTTATAATTTAAATCAAGCCTAAGCTATATTCAATTAAATTTGAAAAGACTAGCCCATTTGCTAGCCTTTTTTGTTGGCTGTTGCCATTATTGTTTGCTTTAAGTAAAGAAATCTTATCTATTCTTGGAATTAGAAGGATAGGATCTTTATTTAGCTACATCACCTTTATTTTTTTCTTTTTTACTAACAGTTCGCTTTCCTATTCTCAAATTGCTAAAGTCTAAA
>CAYJJM010000020.1:12696-14390 GCA_964370515.1 uncultured Oscillospiraceae bacterium
TTATCGAAAGGATCTCTCCTGCTATAAGAACCGCTGATAAACCCGCAAAGACTGGTTGCGTAGCAAAGGTAACCCCTGCTCTTACCGCTGTAGTATGAGCCTGTGACATAACTTGGGCAATATAAGCAATCCCCGTAGACACTATTCCTAATATAAGCACCGCTATTATTCCTTCTGTTGTCTTTGGAATCGAAAAATCTTCTACCATAACCGCTACAAACAATCCGAATATGGCTCCAAATACCATTTGAAAAATTCCCAGTTGGAAAGAGTCCACATGAGGTTTTGAAACTGCATGTTCTACAATAAGAATTACAATTGCATAAGTCAAGGCAGAAAATAATGCCCACAAATCCCCAAATGCTACTTGGAAGTTTCCCTTCAAAGTCAGAAACCCAACTCCAATAACTGCCATAGCAACAACTAGCATTGTCTTGGATGTAATCTTTTGCTTTTTAAATATTCTTGCCAAAAAAGGAGTGAAGGCTACTGTCATTGAAGTAAGGAAGCCAACATTTGAAACAGATGTTTCCCTAACAGCAAGGGTGGCTCCTATGCAGCTTAAAAGCATAAAGAAGCCCATGTATGCACCAAATATAACAGTATCTTTATTTATATTTTTTAATTTTTTCATTGCCATAGCAATGGGAATTACAACAATAGAGGCGACCACAAACCTTAAGGCTATTAAAGTAAATGGCATAACCTCTCTCATGGCAATATCCATCATTACATATGAAGTCCCCCAAATTAATGCAACTAACACTAATACTATCTCAGCTTTTGTTCTTTTTGTCATATTTTTCCTGTTTTGCTTTATACTCCTGTGATAAAAATCTTAGTGGCTATTTATTGTTTTCTCAATATACCCATATTCTTTGTCTTCTAGTTTCATCATATAAAATTCCTCCTATGATCTTTACTATTTTACCATAGAAGGAATTTTTTTGTTACAAACTTTTTTCACACATCCAATTTTCTTTTACTGGGTTTCCATAATGTGAAAATCATTTTACTTTTTTATTTTGTTGCAATTTTTTCTACAGCCATTTCTATTTTCTTGTCTTCTTGCTCAATAATTTCTTGTCTAGTCATCTTTCCATAGTCTCTAAATATCCACTTAGCACCACCGATAAGTGCAATTATTGTGAATATAGCAATTGGCGTTGCTGTCATTGTAGCCATAGCTTGGAAAGATCCTAAAGGAGCACCTGCAAATAATAGTGTACACGGTACAGCAGCTAGCATAACTGACCAGAATAATTTGTAAACTCTTGCTGGATTTTCCCCTTCTTTTAGTCCAATTGTAGTTGTTGCTGCAAGTGTATATGAAGAAGAGTCTAATGTAGTTGCAAGGAATATTACAGCTATAACAGCCCAGATAAACAGAATCACTTCGCCTAAAGGTAGAGATAGTACTATATCAGATATTACTGTAGGGGCTCCTTTGTCTGCAAGAGTTGCAACTAAATTCATATCTCCAGTTAATTGCATATCTAGTGTATACCCACCTAAAGCTCCAAAGTATAGGAAACATCCAGCACTACCTGCTGCGAGCATTCCAAGCATTACTTGTCTTAAAGTCCTTCCTCTTGAAATTCTTGTTGTGAATATCCACATCCAAGGACCTAGAGCAAGCCACCAAGCCCAGTAAAAAGCAGTCCATCCTTCAGCAAAGCCACTCTGCCCAATTG
>CAYJJM010000021.1:0-14346 GCA_964370515.1 uncultured Oscillospiraceae bacterium
TGGGTAAGATTATACAAGCTTATTTAATTAACTCTTCTGCAATTTGAATTGCATTTGTTGCGGCACCTTTCCTAATGTTATCAGCGACACACCAAAGATTTATTCCGCTGTCTACAGAAAAATCTCTTCTAATTCTTCCCACATATACAGGATCTGTGCCTGCAGCATTTCTAGCTAAAGGATAAATATTATTAGCAACATCATCCTGATAAACTATTCCAGGTGCATTTTTTAGAACATCCTTGAGCTCATCCAAATCAAAATCCTTTTCAAATTCAAGGTTAATAGATTCACTGTGAGAATCAAAAACAGGGACTCTAACAGTTGTAGCTGTTACTTTAATATCATCTCTATGAAGAATTTTCTTTGTTTCATCAATCATTTTCATTTCTTCTTTTGTGTATCCATTCTCTTGGAAAACATCTATATGAGGCAGACAGTTTCCTGCAATTGGATTAGGATATGCGTTGTGAGTGTCATTTCCAGCCAAGCCGTTTTTTAAATCTTCAATGCCCTTGACTCCGGAACCAGAAACCGCTTGATAAGTTGAGAAAATAATTCTCTTAACTTTATATTTGTCGTCCAAAGGTTTAATTGCAACCATGGCTTGTATTGTAGAGCAGTTAGGGTTGGCGATAATGCCTTTGTTCCATTTAATATCTTCGGGATTTACTTCTGGTACTATCAAAGGTACTTCAGGATTCATTCTCCAAGCACTGCTGTTGTCAACAACAACAACTCCCTTAGAAGCGGCAATAGGTGCAAACTTTTCGCTTACTGAACCACCTGCTGAGAAAAGAGCAATATCTATATCCTTATCAAAGGACTGTTCTGTAAGCTCCTCAACTATATAATCTTTGCCTTTGAAAGTGATTGTAGATCCTGCGGACTTTGCAGAAGCCATAATATATAAATTTTCAAAAGGGAAATCCCTATCTTCTAATACTTTTAAAAATGTATTGCCAACAACACCTGTAGCACCTACGATTGCTAAATTTGGTTTTTTCTTCATTGATATATTCCTTCCTATCACAAATAAAATAATTATTAACTATATATATGATATCATAAATTTTTCTCGAATAAAAGAGCGATAGAGGGCAATATAGGGAAATGAAACTAACACTGGGGATTTATGATTTCGAACTTGCCATTATTGTTTTTTACTCCCCACTCACACATAAGATCCAAAATAGGGAATAGAGTTTTTCCTGTTTCTGTAGCTGAATATTCAACCCTAGGTGGGATTTCGCTAAAGGCTTCCCTAATAATCAAACCATCGGATTCAAGTTCCCGTAATTGGTTTGTTAAGGTTTTTTGTGATATTTCTGTTACGGCGCTCATTAGGTCTTTAAATCGCATAGGACCTTCTTCAATGAGCATATACAGAATTAGCGGCTTGCACTTCCCGCCAATAACTTTGAGGGTTATTTCAATTTCTGAATTTACTTGAATCTTTTCCATTGGTTACCTTGCTTTCTCTAAGTGAAAAAAATGTTCCTTATTGACTAAACAAAAAAATATATTATAATAAAAATAGCTATTACAGTATTTTATATTATAATGTTAAAAAAGTCAATAAGGAGAAAATAAAATGAAAAAACTAATTGTTATAACAGGGGCAAGCTCAGGGTTTGGAAAAGAATTGGCAAAAATGTTCAGCGCAGATGGTTATCCATTGCTTCTTTTGGCAAGAAGAATTGAACTTGTGGAAGAATTAAATTTACCTAATGCAATTTGTAAAAAAGTTGATGTTACTAACAAAGAAGAATTTGAAGCTGCTGTTAGGTTTGCTGAAGAAAAATTTGGAAAAACAGATTTAATAATAAACAATGCAGGGGTTATGCTCCTTGGCAACCTAGAAACACAAGATGCAAACGAATGGCAAAAGATGTTGGATATAAATGTTATGGGCGTAATGAATGGCATGCAAATTGTTATGAATGATATGAAAGAAAGAAAATCTGGAACCATTATTAACCTTGCATCCATCGCAGGAGTTAAACCTTTTGGAAACCATGCTGCATACTGTGCCTCCAAATATGGTGTAGTAGGGCTTTCAGAAGTTGCTAGAATGGAGCTTTCTTCTCACAATGTTAGAGTTATGAGGATTTGCCCTGGAGCGGTTACTACAGAGCTCCTAAGCCACACTACAAGTGATGGAATAAAAGAAGCTTACAACCAATGGAAAGAAAGCGTAGGAGCTGTAAGTATAACTACAGAAGATGTAGCAAAAACAATAAAATTTGCATACGAACTACCACAAGGAGTAAACTTAAGAGAAATCCAAATTGCCGATACAAAGCAAGACTCTTAAAAAGTAATCTGAAAGATGAATGTAGATGAGAAAATTATTTGTAAGCTACAAAATAACCATATGTAAGTCATTAAGAAAATACACTGGGGTAGATAGGGAGGTTTCATCAAAAGGCTTAAACGAATACGCTCTATAAGTGCATGGCATATGGTCGAACCTAAAAATATGAAAACTCCATAAAATTTGAGAGAACTATAGACTACATAGTTCTCTTTTTATGATATAATAAAGTGTTATAAAAGATATTTGAAAATTAGGAGGAAAAATGGAAACACTTACTATATTAGAAGCTATTATTCTTGGATTATTACAAGGACTTGCAGAATTTTTGCCAATCAGTAGCTCAGGCCATTTGGCAATTGCACAGTACTTTTTCGGTATCAAGGGCGACAGTGTTTTACTATTTGCGGTTTTGTTGCATATAGGAACATTGGTATCCGTGTTTATCGTTTATTGGCAAGATATAAAAGACTTGATAGTCGAGTTTTTTAAATTAATAAAGGATCTAGTTACAGGAAAAGGGCTTTGCCTAGAGGGAAACCCAACTAGAAGACTAGGATGTCTTATTGTAGTTGCTTCAATACCAACAGCAATAATCGGACTTACCCTAAATGACACCTTTGGAGGATTTTACACCTCTATGGTTGCAGTGGGGTGTAGCTTAATATTTACAGGAATTATATTGGTAGTTGCAGAAAAAATAGGAAAGGGCAAGAAAAATGCCAGCGATATGAAGTTTGGAAGTGCCTTATTTGTAGGACTTATGCAAGGGGTTGCAATAATGCCGGGCGTATCTAGATCAGGATCAACAATATTTGCAGGACTTCTATCAGGACAAGAGAGAGTGTTTGCAGTAAAGTTTGCATTTTTAGTTTCGATACCTGCCATAATAGGCTCATTTTTACTGGAGGTTCCAGATGCAATTTCAGCAGGAGTTTCAATGTCGCAATTACTTCCTATATTACTGGGAATGTTAGTGGCCGCAGTATCAGGATACTTAGCTATTAAGTTTATGATTAAAATAGTGAGCAAACAAAAGTTGGCATACTTTTCTGTATATACCATATTGTTAGGAACATTTTTATTAATTTACAGTGGAGTTACTGCCTAATTACATATAGAACACTTGAGTAAAGCTCAAAATTGTAAGATAATTACAACATATAATTAATCAATAAAATATTAAAAAAAGGGACATTTAACAAACGGAGGAAAAAAATTGGCAAAAGGAAAGTCTACCACAAAAAGAGCGGGAACAAAAAAAAATAATAGTAAGAATCAAGGTAGAAGTAAAACTAGTACTCAGAGAACCGGGTCAAGGACTGGACAAAACAGCACCCCTACCAGAGGAAATCAGTTAAACCAAACATTTAGAAATAATATTACAGGTTTAATACTTTTGGCGGTAGGCATATTTCTTATTGTAGCGTTGCAGACTACTGCGGCAGGAATAGTAGGAGAAAAGTTAGGCGAATTGTTAAAAGGGCTTCTTGGATTTGGTGCATTCTTGCTACCTTATCTTTTGATTTTGTATGCTATTCTAATCTTTGCCAAACTGGCATCCAGAGTAAATAGTAGAACAATGATACTTTTGTTTGTATTATATTTGATGGTGGACATAATTAATGGATTAAGATTTATTGACCCTCAGGGAGAAACTATGGAATTTGCCAATGTTTATGCTGATGGAGTAGTACTAAAAGGCGGAGGGATAATAGGCTTTTATGTAGGCAACTTTTTGGTTAAAGCCATAGGAATATACGGAGCATACATTGTAGTAATTTTAGTAACAATTATATGCCTTCTGATTATACTTAACACACCAATTTCTAGGCTATTGGAACTTCGTGCTGATAGAAAAGAGAGGCAGGAAGAAATCAATGCCCAAATTGAAGAAGAAAAAAGACAAGAAAGAATAAAAGAAGAAGAGCTGAAGATTTTAAATGCTATGAAAAGGACTTATGTGCCAAAAGAAAAGGCAAATAGCAACAAAGGAAAACCTTATTTGGACAATCCATTTGATAGAAACAAAAAAGAAAAACTAGAACCACTTACTAAAACAGAAGAACCACAAACAGCGAATATGCCACCTGAAGAAGACCTTTCCAAGAAAGGGTTTGAATTCTCTTTCTTAAAAAGACAAAGACTTAATGAAGAAGCTCAAGTAGAAACACAGGAACAAAGCCGAGATGAACAAAAAGAAACAACTGTCAAAGAAAGAAAAATTGAGAAAAGAACAAGAAAAGAAAAGGAAGAAATAGAAGAGATTGAAATTGACTCAGGAGAGCAGAAACAATTTAAAAGTTACAAAGCACCACCTATTGGATTACTTCAAAAGAGTAAACTAAAGAAAAAGGAAAGCCTTTCAGAATCTGCAAAAGAAAAAGCATTAATACTAGAGCGAACTTTGACTAGCTTTGGTGTGGATGCAACTGTAGTAGATGTAACAGAAGGCCCATCAGTTACTAGATATGAAATCCAACCTGCAATAGGAGTTAAAGTAAGCAGCATAGTTAGACTTTCAGACGACCTTGCTCTAAATCTTCGTGCAAAGACCATGAGAATAGAAGCACCTATACCAGGCAAGGCAGCTGTAGGAATTGAAATAGAAAATGGAGAAAGGGAGCTAGTCACAATAGGAGATATTGTCGCAACAAGAACTTTCCAGAACCATCCATCCAATATTGCCTTTGCAGTGGGAAGGGATATAGAAGGAACCTCTATAGTAGCAGATATGCAAAAAATGCCACATCTTTTAATAGCAGGAGCCACAGGGGCGGGAAAATCTGTTTGTATAAACACCATAATCGCCAGCCTTTTGTATAAATCTTCCCCAGAGGAAGTGAGGCTAGTTTTAATTGATCCCAAGATGGTTGAACTTGGAAACTACAATGGAATTCCACATCTTTTAATCCCGGTTGTTACAGACCCTAAGAAAGCCGCAGCCGCATTAAACTGGGCTGTAGGAGAAATGACAGACAGATATAAAAGATTTGCTGAAACGGGAACAAAGAATATAACTACTTATAATGAAAAAATGAAAAAAGATGGAGAAGAAGAAAAAGTTTTACCTCAAATAGTCATAGTCATAGACGAACTTGCAGATCTTATGATGGTGGCATCTTCAGTGGTAGAGGATGCTATATGTCGATTGGCACAGATGGCAAGAGCGGCTGGAATGCACCTTATTGTAGCTACACAAAGACCATCTGTTGATGTAATCACAGGGCTTATAAAAGCAAACATACCATCGAGAATTGCATTTATGGTATCCTCTCAGATTGACTCAAGAACTATTATAGACATGGCAGGGGCAGAAAAGCTGGTAGGGAATGGAGATATGTTATTTAAGACAGCAGACAAAGACAAACCAGTAAGAATACAATGTCCATTTATCTCAGAAAGTGAAGTGAAGAAGGTTATAAAGTACATAGTTGAAAACAATAGCGAAGAAGTTGAGTATGAAGAAGAAGTCATAGAAAAAATAGAAAAGGGCAACCAAGGAATGGGAGAAGACTTTGACCAATCTGATGAACTTCTAAATGATGCAGCTTTGGCAGTTATATCTGCAGGGCAAGCATCGGTATCAATGTTACAAAGAAGGTTTAGAATTGGATATAATAGAGCAGCAAGGCTTGTTGATGAGCTAGAAAGCCTAGGTGTAATAGGACCATCAGAAGGATCCAAGCCAAGGCAGGTGCTTTTAAATCAATTAGAGTGGGATGATCTAAGAGAAGAAATGGAAGATTAGTTGCCCAAGGTAGCAAATATTATGAATCAGAACCATGGAAGCTAGAAGGTATAACCTGTGCCTAAGATTATGGAAAAAGGAAACTCTGTTAGTTGCAAGTAAAAGAAAAGGGAAAAGCATGAAAATATATATTGAAACTATGGGATGCCCCAAAAATTTTGTAGACAGCGAAATGTTAATGGGACTTTTGGTAAATGATGGACATGAATTAGTAAATGAAGAAAAAGAAGCAGAGTGTATTCTAATAAACACATGTGGTTTCATAAATGATGCCAAGATAGAATCTATTGATAAAATATTTGAAGCAGCCAAACTAGGAAAAATCCTTGTTGTTACTGGCTGCCTTTCCCAAAGGTATGGAGAAGAACTATATGTGGAAATACCAGAAATAGATATAATTACAGGAGTTAATAACTACAAAGAAATCTCCAAACTTCTTTTGGAACGAGAAAAAAATATCCAAACAGGCAAAACAAACAAAAAGGCAAAACTCCTGGATGAGCATTCCAGAGAGAATGATTTATATGGAGAAGATGATAGCATTTGGCAAGGGAGGATTCTGGAGGATAAGCCTTGGACTAGTAGAATCAAAATATCAGAAGGATGTGACAATAAATGTGCCTACTGTGTAATCCCATCTATAAGGGGAGGATATAGAAGTAGAAAATCAGAAAGTATTATAGAAGAAGCAAAACTTATGGCTAGAAAGGGCGTCAGAGAATTAATACTCATAGGTCAAGATACAACCAATTATGGCAAAGACTTTCAAGGAGAAGAAATAGACACCTTTGCAAAATTAATAAGGCAGCTATGCCAAATTGAAGGACTAAAGTGGATTAGAACTATGTATTGCTATGAAGACAAAATCGATGAAGAATTAATAAATGTGATAGCAACAGAAGAAAAAGTATGTAAATATATTGATGTGCCATTGCAACATATTTCAGACTCGGTCTTGGGAGGAATGAAGAGAAAATCCACAAATGCATCAATAAAAGAAACCTTAAAAAAGTTGAGAGAACAAGTTGAAGACATACATATAAGGACAACATTTATAGTAGGATTTCCAGGAGAAACTGAAGAGGACTATGATCAACTATATGATTTTGTGGCTGAAGAAAAATTTGAAAGGCTAGGCGTGTTCGCATACTCCCAGGAAGAAGGAACAGTGGCAGGAGAAATGAAAAATCAAATAGAGGAAGAAATTAAAGAAGAACGAAAAAACTCTATAATGAATTTACAAATGGAGATTTCTAGAGAAAGAAATGAAGGAAAAATTGGTAAAATAATTGAGGCTCTAATTGAAGAGGAAGACGAAGAACCGCTCACATATATTGGGAGAAGCCAATTTGACGCCCCAGAAATTGACAATGAAGTAATTGTCAAATCAGATAGGAAACTTAAATTAGGAACATTTGTCATGGTCAAAATAGAAGACGCCTTTGATTATGACATAGTAGGAACTGTCGTATAAAATATCATGTAAAGCACGCAGCAATATGCAACAATTAAGGTGTAAGTTGCGCCGAAAAAGACAATGTAAATTATGCCGAAAAAGAGATATAAATTACGCCGAAAAAGACAAGTAAAAGGAGGAGGAGAAAATGAACATACCTAACCAACTCACCATGGGAAGAATAATAATGATACCAATATTTATAGTGGTGTATATGCTTGGATACAACTACTGGGCGGCAGGAATTTTTATTGCCGCTGCCGCAACGGATGCACTAGATGGGTACTTGGCTAGAAAGTGGAATCTAGTATCTAACTTTGGTAAAATAATGGATCCACTTGCAGATAAGCTACTAGTTATGGCAGCTTTGGTGTGCATGGTAGAAACAGGAGTAGTTTTTGGCTGGATGGTTATTGTAATACTAGGTAGAGAATTCCTTATTTCAGGATTTAGAGCTGTTGCAGCAGCCCAAGGAATTGTAATTGCTGCAGGCATGACTGGCAAGATAAAGACAATACTCCAAATGGTGGCTATACCTTTGTTACTATTAGAAAACTGGCCATTTAGCATATTCACAACGGTACCAGTAGACCAAATAGTTCTGTGGGCTGCAGTTGTTATGACCATTGTTTCTGGGGCTGAGTATATAATTAAGAACATAAAAGTTTTCAAGTGAAATGCTTTTATTGATGGAATCCCCTGTAGAAATTAATATGAATATTGCAAAGAGTATTTCAACTATGCGAAAAAGAAGAAAAGCATCTCAAAAGGCTTTAAGTGAATTATCAGGTGTAATCACTTCTTAGAATCTTCAAAAAATATATTTAAAATATAACAAAAGAGAGGGTTTCCCCTCTCTTTTAATGTATTGTTGAAATTTTACTGGTAAAGCTTAGTCATCGTCGCCATCATCTTCGTCGTCATCGTCATCGTCATCGTCATCATCATCATCATCACTGTCATCATCGTCGTCATCATCATCGTCATCATCATCACAGCTGTCATTGCACACAGATTCTAATCTTCCACAATCGTCACAATATTCTTCATCAAGGTCATCTAGTAAATCGTCTAATTCCATTCCTTTATCTTCCAAGATGTCGTCCAAATCATCCATAGACATTGCTAATAGTTGTTCTTCAGTATAGCTACTACCTAGTTCCATTATTTTTTTAACTGCTAGTAATTTTCCGAATGAAATTCCCATTTCATCAGCTTGTGATTGTAGGTTAGTGTACTCTTCTTCAGTTAAGTGTTGCCAGTGCAATTCGCCTGTGATGTTAGCACCTGATAAATATTTTTCTACATCAGCAGTTATACCTTCTTCAAGTAATTGTCTCTTAGCTTCATCTTCAGTTACTACAGATAGAAGTACGGTACCTTTTTCTGGTGTAATATGGCCAGCTAATACCATTGCATCTACAAGTTCTAATACAGCTTCATCTAATGTTTTTCCTTCTAAGTTTAATCCTTCAACTAATTGTTCTGCTTCAGGATTTTTTGCATTTACTCCTGTAACCTCATCGTTACTATTTGCTTCTAGCTCAACACTTGGGTTTACATCGATAGAAACTACTGTTTCAGTTGCATTTGCTTGAAGGGTAGTTCCTCCTACTACTAGGGCTACTACCATAGCGATTACTACAAAAGTTGCGATTGCTTTATTCTTTTTACTTGATAAAATTTTGTTCATTTTAATACCTCTCTCTTTCTTAAATTCTTTGTGTTTAAGGCCCTTATACTTTAACAATGCACCAGCATGCATTTTTATTGCAAAAAAAATAAAAAAATTTAAATTCTTAATTTTCACACTAAAGGAGCAGGTTGAAGGGTGCTACTTATTTTCGCCTAATGCAGAATAAATACAAGAAAAGTCAAATTCAAAAACCCACAAATAAAACTGTAGAAAGGAACAAAAGAAAGAGAAAAAGAAGGTGAATTGACAAAGTAAATCTCATCCCTGAACGAGCAAAAGAAAAAGGCAGAAAGAAGTAAAAGGCTTTTGAAAAAGCCTAGAATATGGTATAATTGCAATGTAAAAAAAGAAAGGGAAATCAAATGAAAGCAAGCATAATCGCAGTAGGAACAGAATTACTATTTGGGCAAACAGTAAATACCAATGCCACATATATATCTAAGGAACTACAAGACTTAAGTGTAGATGTAATGTATCACTATACAGTAGGAGACAATCCCCAAAGATTAAAGGAAACAATAGAACTAGCATTGAGGGATTGCGACCTGATAATTACAACAGGGGGATTAGGGCCTACCCAAGACGACCTTACCAAGGAAGTTATTTGTGAAACATTTCAAACAAAACTTGTATTAGATGAAGAAATTTTAAAGTGGATGAAAGATTTCTTCAAAAAATTAAATAGGGAAATGACACTGAATAATGAAAAACAATGCTATGTTCCAGAAGGAGGCATAACTTTAAATAACGAAAAGGGAACAGCGCCTGGATTTGCCATAGAAAAAGAGGGAAAAATGATAATTGCCCTGCCAGGACCACCAAAAGAAATGACCCATATGTTCCAAAAAGGAGTAAGGCCAATACTTGAAGAAAAGCAAGAAAATGTGTTATACTATAGGGTAGTGCGAACCATAGGAATAGGAGAATCTGCACTAGAAACAGAAATATTAGATATTATTGAAAACTCAGGAAACTCAACCATTGCAACTTATGCCAAAGAGGGAGAGTGTAGCCTCAGGGTTGCAGCTAAGATGCCTAGCAAAAAAGAAGCAATTGAAGAGGTAGATAATACTATTAGAAAAATAGAAAAAATAATAGGAAAGTACATATATAGCCTAGACAATATAGAATTAAAAACCGTAGTCACAGAGAAACTAATAGAACGAAATATAACTATTTCCTCAGCAGAATCTTGTACAGGAGGCGGATTTGCGGCAACATTGGTAGAGGCAGCAGGCGTTTCCAAAATATTTGATAGAGGGATTGTAACATATAGCAACAGAGCCAAGATAGAAGAACTGGCAGTAAAGGCAGAGACGCTGAAAAACCACGGGGCTGTAAGTAAAGAGACTGCCATAGAAATGGTAGAAGGGCTTAGAGAAAAAACAGGATCAAACCTGTGCATTTCTATTACAGGAATAGCAGGACCTGATGGTGGAACAACAGAAAAACCAGTAGGAACAATTCATATGGCCATTACATTCCAAGAGAAAACAAAGCACAAAAAAATGTTATTAAGAGATATGGGCAGAAATGGAATAAGAAACAATGGGGTTTTGCAAATGTTCGACTTCATAAATAAGACAATAGAAGGAAAAGTATAAGATACTTCAATTATATAAAAACAGAAAATTGCAAAAGAAAAGAGAAACAATAGTAGATAATGTACAGTAAATAGTTAAGGGGAGATAGCTTATAATGAAACAAGGCAGAAATAAAATACTTGTTAATATTGCAAAAAAAAGCACTGCCTTAAGGCGTATATATAGAAAAATAGAAAGCAACAAAAACCAAAAAATGTTTTCTCGCTTTGCAAAAAAGCGCCCAATAGACCAAAAACTAATAGTATTTGAAGCATACCATGGCAAGAAATACACCTGCAGTCCCAAAGCTATTTATGAAGAAATGATAAAAGACGACAGGTTCAAAGATTTTAGCCTTGTATGGGCTTTCCAAGATATTCATGAATATGAGGATGTGGAAGAATTAAAAAGAGCAAAGATTGTAGACTATAATAGCGAAGCTTATTATGAATTTTATGCAAAAGCAAAATATATAGTGACAAACTCAATTAATGTAAAGATTCCAAGCCTTAGAGAAGGACAAACCTATATCCAGACTTGGCACGGAACTCCACTGAAGAAATTAGGCTTTGATTTGTCTACAGAAAAAGGTAGTAGTCTAAACTCTCTCAAGGAAATCGCAGATAGATATGGACTGGAATCGAAGAAAATTAACTATATGGTATCGCCTTCTAAATTCACAACAGAGAAATTAACTTCTAGTTTTAGGCTTGCTGAATATAATTCCAAAGCACAAGTTGTGGAAACAGGCTATCCCAGAAACGATTATCTAATTAATCATCAACAAGAAAATATTATCAAAATAAAAGAAAATATAGGCATAAAAGATAACAAGAAAAAAATAATTCTATATGCACCAACATTTAGAGACAATAGCCACGATTCTGCAATAGGATATACATACGACCTAGGCTTTGAAATAAATAATCTAAAAAAACAACTTGACCTAGAAAAACACAAGGACTTTATTATAAATGCAACAGACTATCCAGAGATAAATGAGTTATATATAATCTCAGATTTGTTAATTACTGATTATTCAAGTGTGTTCTTTGACTTTGCGGTATTAGGGAAACCTATAATATTTTATATGTATGACCTAAAAGAATATAGAGACCATATCCGAGGATTTTATGTAGACTTAAAAGAATTACCGGGAGAAATAGTCGAAAAGGAAGAAAACTTAATAAAAGCCATCAGAGACGCTGCTAAATTCACTATAGATAGTAGGTATAAGAAGTTCAATGATAAGTACAATTATTTGGAAGACGGAAAAGCAAGCAAAAGAGTAATAGAGGAATGTATTACGAAGCACACGCAATTACGCAGTTAAGTAGTATATTGGTATACGCAACAATAAAAGTGTAAGTTGCGCCAAAAAAGACAATGCAAATTACGCAGGATTTTTGCTGGAAGACAAGTAATAGAGTGAATGAAGGGTTGCGCGTACTTAAAGTACGCAATACGATGAATGAACGAATATTACGAAGTATTACAGTAAAAAGACAAGTAAAAGGAGAAAACGATGAAAAGAATACTAACCTACGGAACATACGACCTACTACACTATGGACATATTAGAATGTTAAAGAGAGCCAAAGAAATGGGCGACTACTTAATCGTAGCAGTTTCCACAGATGAGTTTAACAAGATTAAGGGAAAGAAAGCCTACCACAGCTATGAAACCAGAAAAGAAATGCTGGAAGCTGTTAGATATGTTGATCTTGTAATACCTGAGGAACATTGGGACCAAAAGAGAAGTGATGTGGAAACATACAAGGCGGATATTGTAACCATAGGAGATGATTGGATAGGTCATGAAAAATTCGAAGACCTAAAAGATATATGCCAGGTTCATTATATGGAAAGAACCCATGGAATTTCCACATCTCAAATAAAGGAAGAACTTAATTTGCAACCAGAAACTGAAGAGGAGCAAATACCGGGGGAAGAATAAAACATGTCGAGAACACATAATTCAGTAAGAAATATGACTGTGGCGGTAATAGGACAAATACTTGTACTAATTGCCCATTTTGTATCTCGTACAGTTTTTATTAATACTCTCGGCATAGAATACTTGGGTGTCAACGGAGTCTTCACAAACATGTTATCAATGCTTTCTTTGGCAGAACTAGGAGTAGGAACTGCCATAACATACACATTGTACAAACCTCTTGCGGAGGGAGATGATGACAAAGTTAATACCATAATGGATATATTCAAAAAAGTATATATTATAATTGGTCTGGCAATAGGAGTCATTGGACTGGGCTTGATACCATTCTTAGATTATATAGTGGGAAGAACCAGCCAAATTGATGATTTGAATTTATTGTATGTTCTTTTTTTGGCCAATACTGTTTCTTCATACTTCTTTAGCTATAATCAATCTCTGTTAATTGCAGATCAAAAATCATATATTGTAAAGCTTTACACCAACGGAATAAATTTATTGCTTACAGGTGTTCAAATTGCAATTCTTATATATACAAACAGCTTTACCATATACCTAACAGCAGCCATAGTTGCAACTTGGATTACAAACTTAATTATTAGGCACAAAGTTAGACAAAGATATGAGTATCTAAAAAATAGAGCAAAACCAACACCTTTATCGAACGAAGAAACAACCAAATTAAAGAAAAATGTTGGGGCTATGACTGCTCACAAAATAGGCGGAGTAGTGGTATATGGAACAGACAATATAATAATTGCTGCATTTGTAAGTGTAGCAACAGTAGGATATTATGCTAATTATCTTTTGGTTACAGCAACACTAACGACTTTAATTGGACTTATATATCAATCAGCAAGTGCTAGCATTGGAAACTTAAAAGTTTTGGGGACAGAAGAAAAAAATCATAGCATTTTTTCCAATATATATTTTTTCTCTATGACGATTGCAGGATTCACGTCAATATGTTTATTAGTCTTAGTTAACCCATTTATAGAGGTGTGGATAGGGAAAGAGTTTCTATTAGATAAGGCGGTAGTATTTATTATTGTAATTAACTTTTATCTTAGGATTGCAAGGCACTCTGTATCAACCACCAAGGATGCAATGGGACGGTTTTGGAATGATAGGTATAAGCCAATATTTGAAGCTGTATTAAACCTAGGGATTTCCATAGTCTTGGTAATAAACTTGGGGCTGATGGGAGTTATACTAGGAACTATAATTAGTTTTCTGCTTACAACCTTTTGGGTGGAACCTTATGTGCTATATAAACACGGATTAAAAGGAAGTTTAGGCGGATACTTTATTTCATATATATTGCGAACCTTAGTAACTGTAGGAATCGGAGCAGCTACATTATACATATCCACTCTGCTTCCAGGCCAAGGAATAGGTAACTTCATGATGAAATTTACAGTTTGTATAACATTTGTTCCGCTGGCATACACTGCAATATACTGTAGGAGCAAGGAGTTCAAATATTTTGTGAATATTATAAAAAAAATAACAAAAAAGAGAAAATAGGTAAAAGGAAATGAGTAGCAAAGAAAAAAGCATATTAAAAAAATACAAATTTCATATTA
>CAYJJM010000022.1:0-14296 GCA_964370515.1 uncultured Oscillospiraceae bacterium
AAGAAAGTAATCGCCATACAATAGGACGAAGCAAGCGCCATGAATGGAACAGGAGAAAGGGCAAGCAAAGTAATTCCCAATATGGCCTAAATTGATTACCATATTTTGATGCACCCTGTCACTTGTGTTGGCTAGATAAAAATAAAAAACCCTTTGCCTATTGGCAAAGGGTAGTAGAGACTGAGTTTACTCTGCTACATATGGTAGTAGTGCAACAGTTCTTGCTCTTTTAACAGCTGTTGTTACCGCTCTTTGATGTAAAGCGCAAGTTCCAGTAGCTCTTCTAGGTAAGATTTTACCTCTTTCAGTTATATACTTTTTCAATGTATCCGTATCTTTGTAATCTATAACTGTTGTTTTATCTGCACAGAATTGGCAAACCTTTTTTCTTTTCATGCCAGCAGATCTTCTTTTATCAAACATTTCTGTTTCTCCTTTCACATTCCTTAATTAACATTGATGCATAGAATTTAGAATGGAACACCGTCGTCCCCTATAGCTTCAAATCCTTCAGGTAATTCTTTTTCTTGGCTAGAGTTAGAGCCAGAGTTTCCTGACCAGCTTCTTCCGCCAGTAGAACCTTCTTCATTTCTATCTCCCCACTCTAAGAATTGAACCCTATCTGCGATAACATCTGTAGTATATACCTTAACTCCATCCTTGTTTGTGTAATTACCAGTTTGTATTCTACCTTGAATGGCTACCAGTCTACCTTTTTTGAGATACTTTTCGCAATTTTCTGCTTGTTTTCCAAAAACAACTATGCTAGGGAAGTCCGTTTGCTTTTCTCCGCCACTTCTTACAGGTCTATCAATTGCCAATGCAAAACGAGCAACAGCAAGACCTTCTCTAGCTTCTCGGACTTCAGGGTCTCTAGTAAGTCTACCAATTAAAACTACACTATTCATAAACTCCCCCTATTCTTCGTCTTTGTTAATAATGATGTGTCTAATAACCTCATCCATGATTCTTAATCTTCTGTCAAGCTCTTTTGGTAATTCAGGGCTTGCTTTAAACTCCATAACTACATAGTAGCCTTCTTCTCTTTTTTGAATTGGATAAGCTAGTTTTCTCATTCCCCAAACATCTACCTTATCTACGCTGCCATCCTTGGAAATTATTTCCTTAACAACTTCTATAGTTGCTTCTTTCTTGGCATCTTCAAGCATTGAACTGATGATGAATGTGATTTCGTAGTTTGTCATATTTTCACCTCCCTATGGACTAAATGGCGTTATTTAAAAATAACGCAGAGAATGCGCTTAAAAAAGAGCGCCTAATTATTATATTCAAAAAACAAAGAAAAAGCAAGGGGTTTTTCGGTTTTTTGCCAATGAAGATAGATTGTGCTATAATGTCAAAAGAAATAAAGGAGGATAACATGGAATCACTAGAATACAAAAATTATATTAGCCCATTTAACAGCAAATATGCAGGCAATGCTATGAGATATATTTTTTCGCCAGAAAAGAAATATAGAGTTTGGAGAAAACTATGGGTGGCTCTTGCAGAGGCAGAGAAAGATCTAGGGCTAGAAATTACCGACGCACAAATTGAAGAAATGAAAAACAAAATTGAAGATATAGATTATGAAATGGCACAAGATTATATGAAGCTATTAGAAGACGAAGTTTCAGCGCATGCAGCAACCTATAGTAGGCAATGCCCTTTGGCAGCAGGGATAATAAATCTAGGCGGTTCTACTGCATACATTTCAGATAATGCAGACTTAATTTCCTTTATAGAGGCTCTTCAGCTTGTAAAGAAAAAATTAGTAAATATAATGGATAGACTTTATACTTTTTCAGATCGATATAGAGATTTACCAACTCTTGCTTTTACTCACATGCAAGCAACGGACCCTACAACTGTAGGAAAAAGAGCGTCTCTGTGGCTTCAAGACATGGTTTTCGACTTTGAAAACTTGGAGTTTGTAAGTAAGAACATAAAGCTACTAGGAGTAAAAGGCATTTCGGGAACTCAAAGGAATTTCCTAGAACTATTTGAAGGAAACTTTAAAAAAGTAAGGAAGCTAGACAGCCTAGTTTGTAAAAAAATAGGATATAGAGACTATTACTATACAACGGGGCAATGTTACCCAAGAAAACTAGATAGCCAAATCTTAAGTCTATTAAGTGGAATCGCACAAAGTGCACATAAGTTTTCAAACGACATTAGGCTGTTAAACCATCTAAAAGAAGTAGATGAACCTTTGGGCAAAATGCATGTAGGATTTTCTACGGCATTCAAGAGAAATCCTATCAAAGTTGAAAGAATGGCATCCCTATCAAAATATGTAATTTCTGCGTCAGTAAACCCAGCAATGGTGGCAGCAACACAGTGGTTGGAAAAATCCCAAGATGATTCAGCAAGTAGAAGAATTGTAATGGCAGAAAGCTTCTTGGCAATAGACGGGATCCTAGACACTTATTTAGATGTTATTGAAAACCTAACGGTATATCCAAAGGTAATAGAAAAAAATCTAAGAGAAAACTTACCGCTAGTTGCCTGTGATGTTCTTTTGGAATGGGCCTTTGCTAATGCAAAGAATAAAGAAAATCTTTATGAGAAATTTACTGAGCATGCCAAAGAGTCTATTAGGATGTCAAAAGAAGAAGGAAGAGAAAACGATTTCCTAGAAAGAGTTGCACAAGACCCGGCCTTCGGCATAACCCTTGACCAACTAGAAAAGCTGCTTAAACCAAACAAATTTGTAGGATCTGCTCCAGAGCAGACAGAAGAGTTTTTATTTGGCATCGTAGCACCGATTCTAAGTGAGAACAAAAAACATATTGTAAAATTTAAATAAACTAAAACAAGTTAAGCAAAAGAAATTCTTTTGCTTAATTCTCAATTGTAGAAGAATTTATAATCAAAAAAGACAAAGAATAATAAAAATAGTAAAAAAGTAGGAGTCAATGTAAATGTATATAAGTGGTAAAAGAGCTGCTTGGGCAGAAATAAGCAAAGAAAATCTAGAGCACAACATAGATTCAGTTAGAAGAAAAGTTGGAGAAGGAAAAGAAATTTATGGAATTATCAAAGCTGATGGGTATGGACACGGAGCTGTGTTTGTTGCCGAAACTTTGATGGAAAAGGGAATAAACACATTTGGAGTTGCAACCCTAGAAGAAGCAATACAACTTAGGAAAGCAAAAATAAAAGGCAGAATAATAATCCTGGGAATAACACCATCTGTTTATGCAAATGTACTGGCAGAATATGATTTAACAGCAGTAGTTTCTTCTCTTGAAAACGCAGAGGCCATTTCCCAGGTAGGTGAAAAAAAGAGAAAAAGAATGGATATATTTCTTGCCATAGACACAGGAATGGGAAGAATTGGCTTTATGACAGAAGATTATTCCTTACTCTCTGATAAAAAAATAGCCAATTTGAAAAACCTTAATATACTTGGACTTTTTTCACACTTTGCAACAGCAGATGCATTAGACAAAACCTTTGCAAGAAAACAAGAAAACACATTCAATTCCTTCTACAAGGTGATTTCGGGAACAGGCTTAAATTTACCTATTAAAACAATTGCAAATAGTGCCGCAATCATGGAAATGCCATCGGCTCACTTAGATGCAGTGAGACCAGGGATTGTACTTTATGGTTGCTATCCTTCGGCAGAAGTAAACAAAGAAAATCTGGACATTAAGCCTGTAATGTCAGTTAAAGCAAATATAATACATATTAAAAAAATACCCCAAGGAAGCTCAGTGAGTTATGGGCAAAAATTTGTTGCAGAAAGGGAAAGCATAATAGGAACTCTTTCCTTAGGCTATGCAGATGGATATCCTAGACCTTTTTCATCAAATGCAAAGGTTATAGTCAACGGCAAATTTGCACCGGTGGCGGGAAATATCTGCATGGATCAATGTATGATAGACCTTACTGATATACCGGAAACCCAGATAGGTGATGAAGCAATAATTATGGGAACAGATGGAAACTTGACGATTTTGGCAGATGATATAGGTAAAGCAACAGGAACAATAAACTATGAAGTAGTTTGTGCATTTGGGCAAAGATTGCCAAAAATATATGTATAAAAACCTTAATATTTATAAGAAACTTAGAAATCTGTAAATCTTTAAAATTTTCGAGAAGTTAAATTCAAGAAAGGAGAGCAAAATGAAAAAATATTTAATTATTGTTATGATCGCAATTATGACTCTTGCAATTGCAGGATGCTCTGATGATGAACCAGCAGAAGGGGAGATGTCAGTAATGCTATCCATAGACTTTCCAGATGAATCTAGTTACGAAGACATAGAAGATGCTTATGTTTTCATACACCAAGGGGCAACAGTTTTTGAGGTACTAGAGGCATATTGTTTAGCCGAAGGAATTTCTGTGACAGTTGAAGAAGGGAGCTCTCCCTTTGTTACCGCCATTGGCGATGTTTCAACTGGAGCTACAACAGGATGGATATATGAAATGAATGGAGAACAAGTTATGGAATCTCCATTTGACTTGGTGGTTACAGAGGAGGGAACTTCTTGCGAGTGGGAATTTATTGACTTTTCTGACATGGATGACGAAGACACTTTAGATGATGACGACACAAACACTGACCCTGCAGGTTAAAAAAATAAGAAAATGATATATTAAAGATGCATTAAAGGAGAATGGACTCATTATGGGACCATTCTTTTTTATATATTGTATATTAAAAAATTCATGACACAAAATGTGGGAAGTAGGTCTTCGTAAATAATAAAATTTGGAAAAGCCGCCATAAATTAAACAGTGACAAAAACAAATAACATACAAAATGGGGAAAACACTAGAAAACTAATGATTGTTATGTTAGAATACACATGTATATTTATGTAAAAAGGAAGAAAAAAATGAAGATAGATGTTTTGGTTGCGGAAATAGGGTCTACGACAACGGTAGTAAATGCATTTGTAGACATTGATTCCCAGAACCCCATCTTTTGGGGACAGGGTCAAGGCCCAACAACTGTACTAGAAGGTGATGTTAGAATTGGACTAAAAAAGGCCATAGAAGACTTGTGTAACAAAAAAGGAATTTCATCAGAAACCTTTGAATACAAAGAAATGCTGGCAACATCATCAGCTGCAGGAGGACTCAAAATGACAGTCCACGGACTGGTTTACGACATGACTGCCAAAGCGGCAAAAGAAGCGGCTCTTGGAGCAGGTGGAATAATTCATTACATAACAGCAGGAAAACTTAGAAGAACCGACCTAAGAAAAATTGAAGAAATAAAACCAAATATAATACTCCTTGCAGGAGGTGTAGACTTTGGGGAGAGAGATACAGCAATATATAATGCGGAGCTACTTAGGTCAATGAACATAAAAGTTCCTCTTATATATGCAGGGAACGTGGAAAATCAAGAAGAAATAAAACTTATATTTGAAGATGCAGGAATAAAACTATACATTGTTGAAAATGTATACCCTAGAATAGATGAACTAAATGTAGAACCATGCAGGAAAATCATACAAGATGCATTTGAAGAACACATAATACATGCACCGGGAATGGAACATGTAAGAGATATGGTTAATGGACCTATTATCCCCACACCAGGGGCAGTAATGGAATGCGCAAAAGTAATTAATGAATATCTAGGCAATATAATTGTTCTAGATGTAGGAGGTGCGACTACGGACCTACACTCTGTAACAGAGGATTCAGATCAAATTGCAAGACTTTTGATAAGCCCAGAACCCAAAGCCAAAAGAACTGTAGAGGGAGACCTAGGTGTTTATGTAAACAGAGAAAAGGTGATCCAATCCATAGGAGAAGAAAAGCTTAAGGAAGAAATGGAAGCAAAAGGTGTGAATTATCAAAAGGTTTTTGATGAATATAAAGTCATACCTAAGAATGAAGAAGAAATTAAGTTTGTAGAAAGACTTACCCTAGAAGCAGTTCTAAGGGCAGTTGAGAGACATGCAGGAACCATAAGATATGTATATGGCCCGTCAGGAAGAACTACCTTGGCAGAAGGAAAAGATTTGACCCAGGTCAAGTATATTATAGGAACAGGCGGGGCGCTAACAAGGCTTCCAAACAGAGTGAAAATAATGGAAGAAATTGGGATAAACAATAACGGAGGACTCATGTTATCTCCACCAGAAAGTGCACAAATATTAGTAGATAATGATTATATAATGGCTTCGTTGGGAGTTTTGTCAAAGAATCACAAAGAAGCAGCCGTAAAGCTTCTTGAAAAAAGCTTCAAACACAAATTTAAAGGAGCAGAAAAAGAAGAAAAAAATCTACTTCAAGAAGAGATGAAAGCACCGGAGCGAGAAGAGGCGGTTAAAAGAGAAGAAGCTTTGGCACATGAAGAAGAAGTGAGAAAAGCAGGATATAAGGTGTAAAAAACACCAAAACAAAAATAATAATTGATGCAAAAGGGATATAATCCAAAGTCAGAAGGGAGGCAAACAAAATTAGAAATACAGTAAGATTAGGAGATGTACTAGTTCAAGCTGGTATAATAACCGAAGAAGAAATTGAAAGAATCCTTTCAGAAGAAAAAGAAAAGGGAGGAAGTCGTAGGCTAGGGGAATTAATGTTAGACTTAGGACTAATAACCCAAGACCAACTTATTGCAGCTTTATCCCAAAGGCTAAAAATAGAAGTTATAGACTTAGAAAACACAAATATTGAGCTTGATGCGGTAGAATTAGTTCCAGAGAATTACTGCATGAAATATAAAGCAATCGCTTTTAGAAGGCAGGGCGGAGTAGTTGATATTGCAGTAGCAGATCCACTAGATTTATATGGAATAGAGGAGATCAAAACCATAGTAAATGGAATGTGTAATACTTATATAGCCAAAGAAGATCAAATTTCTTCAGAAATCAAAAAGGCATACTCAGCCATTAATGCAAAGAAAGCAGCCAAACTAGCAGGAGAAGGTATCGAGAAAGAAGATACAGTGGTAGAGATTGCAGATACAGACAGCTCCTCTCCGGTTATAAGCTTAATAAACTCTGTAATTTTGAAAGCTCATAGTGAAGGAAGTTCCGATGTTCACTTTGAACCTTTTGAGAAACATATAGGAATTAGACTTCGTGTAGACGGACAGTTGTTAGATTACATGGAAATTGACGAAATACTAGGACCACAAGTTGCTGCAAGAATAAAAATAATCGCAGGTCTAGATATTGCAGAAAAGAGAGTGCCTCAAGATGGAAACTTTAAGATTTCTATTGGGAAAGAAAACATCAGCGTCCGTGTATCATCAATGCCAACAGTGTTTGGGGAAAAACTAGTTCTTAGATTTCTTTCTCAAGCCAAAGAACTTGATCATGCAGACCAATATGGAATGAACGACGAAAACTACGAAAAAATCACTAGAATATTAAAGAACCCGTATGGGATAGTTTTAATTACAGGGCCAACAGGAAGTGGTAAAACAACCACCCTATACATGATGATAGAGAGAATGGCAAAGAAAAATATAAACATTTCTACCATAGAAGACCCTGTAGAAAAAAATCTTGAAAGAGTAAATCAAACACAGGTTAACAATCAAGCAGGATTAACCTTTGATATAGGACTTAGATCCTTAATGAGACAAGACCCAGATGTTATACTGGTTGGAGAAACAAGAGACGCAGAAACTGCCTCCGTCGCTGTTTCCGCTGCCCTTACAGGACATCTAGTGTTCTCCACTATACATACAAACGATGCCATTAGAACAGTAGTAAGAATGGGAGATATGGGAGTTGAAGACTATATGATTGCGAACTCTCTAGTTGGAGTAGTTGCCCAAAGATTAGTTAGAAAAATCTGTAGTAGATGCAAAGAAGAATACATGCCTACAGAAGATGATTATTTGGTAGTGCCACGAGGAATGAAAATTTATAGAGGCAGAGGATGCATGCACTGCAACAATACAGGATATAGAGGAAGAGTTGCTGTTCATGAAATTTTGGAAATAGACTCAACCATGAGACGTATGATAAGCGAAAAAGTTCCAATGGAGCAGCTGTACAAATATGCAATACAAGAAGGTGGATTAAAGCTTATAGCAAACCACATTTTGGACTTAATAGAAAGTGGAGAAACTACAGTAGAAGAATTCTTAAAACAGGCAGCATTTGCAGGAGCAGGAAACGAATTTGCATAAATGCACATAGAAGCTCCTATAGAAACTAGAATAATAAAAACGGAATATTTATAAAAAACCCATAAACATGTTTGGGACAAGGAGAAAAGATGCAACAACAAATGGAAAGGTATATTCAAATAGTTACAGAGGCAAGACGGTTTGGGTGCAGTGATGTGCATCTAACACCCACGCTAAATCCTGTTTTTAGAAAAGATGGGGACATATTGGAAAGCCCTATCCAACTTAATTCAGAGGAAATTGAGCAAGTAATTCTAAGCATGCTAACAGCAGAGCAAAAAGGTCTTATTTTTGAAGGACAAGACCTAGACTTTGCAAATGAACTACCAACGGGAGAAAGACAAAGGGTTAATGTATATAAGCAAAACGGAAAACTTGCAGCAGCAATTAGGCTTTTGAACAATCACATACCAACCCTAGAAGAATTAAAACTACCAGATGTAATTAGAACCTTTGCAGAAGAACCAAGAGGCTTGGTACTAGTAACAGGACCAACAGGAAGTGGTAAATCCACAACCCTGGCTGCAATGATAAACCACATAAATGAAACAAGGAAAGGTCATATTGTTACAATAGAAGACCCAGTAGAATATGTCCATAGACACAAAAAATCAATCGTGCACCAAAGAGAAGTGGGAGAAGACACTCCAAACTTTGCAAGTGCACTTAGAAGTTCACTGCGGGAAGACCCAGATGTAATATTGGTAGGAGAGATGAGAGACCTTGAAACCATATCCGCCGCAGTAACAGCTGCAGAAACAGGCCACTTGGTACTTTCTACACTACATACAACAGGAGCATCAAGTACAGTAGATAGAATAATAGATGTTTTCCCACCTCACAGCCAAGGACAAATAAGAATACAGCTAGCAGGAGTTCTCAAGGGAATAGTATCTCAGCAGTTAGTTCCATTGGCAGTAGGAGAGGGAAGAACAGCAGCCTTTGAAATATTAGTTGCTACAGATGGAATACTTAACCAAATTAGGGAAGGTAAAACCCATCATCTCACATCTAGCATGCAAACCAGCGGAAAATCCGGAATGTGTACATTAAATAGATATTTGGCTCAACTGATCAAATCAGGACAAATCACTAGAGAAGAGGCACTGAAAAAAACCGACGACAAGAGAGATTTGGAAGCCCAAATATAAATTAGATAACACAAATAATGTGGGAGGACAAAAAAACACAAACACAAACTAAACCGTTAATATTGTCTCTGTTGAGGCTTTATAATAATAATTGTGACATCAAAAAAATTAAAAACCAAAAGGAGGAAAGGTTATATGAACAAATTGATGAAAAGAGCTAGAAAAAACAAAAAAGGGTTTACCCTAATGGAAGTAATTGTAGTTATTGCTATAGTGGCAATACTAATGGCAATTGCTATCCCATCCGTTACAGGTTATATCAAGGAAGCTGAAGACCAAAAGTACATATCAGTAGCAAGAGCTGCTTATACTGATGCACTACTTGTAGAAGCCGGTGGACTTGCAGATGGAGATCGTGCAGTTGCTACTACAGTTGGAACTTATACGGCAGATCCAGATGTAGGACTTGGTGGACCAAAGGATGTCTTTACTTTCACTGGAAATGGTGGAGACTATGAGGAAGATGTAACGGTTAACTTATTCCATGCTGAGGGCGTAAAAGTTACTCATCCATAAGACAAACTCATAATTAATGGGGCCAATGAATAACTAGGTGACCGCAACAGCAAACCTAAGAGTCACTGCTGATTGATTAGGCATTGATGACATGAATTAGTCTAAGCATTTGCGAGTTCAAGTAGCTCGGGCATTTATGACTAGAACTAGCCTAACCGTTGACTTAATTAATGAGTGATTAAACCAATGAACAAAAGCAAGTTTAATTAACACTAACTAAACTTACTTAGCCTATTCTTAGGCTAACAACAGGGAGAGTGGCAGACTCGTCATTTTTCCAGGGTGAAGGGCCTTGTGCCCTTCACCCACCCTAAGTAGGGTGGTTTTTCAAAGATATTTCAGTGGAAGCAAAAGAAATGCTTAGAAAATATACGCCTAGAGAAAAAATAACCGAAATAATTTTGAAAAGCCAAAAATGAAAGTAACAAGAAGCAAAGTAGACAACAAAAACACCAATAGTAGAGAGCATAAAAGATAAATTAACAAAAACAGAGGAAGCAGAGCAAAATGAAAATGCCAGAAAAAAAATACAAATTAAATAACAAAGGCATGAGCATGATGGAAATCATCGTTATTATTGCTATGGTGTCCATACTTGTAGGAATTGCTACCGTAGGAATAAGTGCCTATAGAACAGGAACAGAGCAGGCCACTGCCAAGGGAGAGGCAAAGGCAGTATATCTTGCAACCCAAGTAGCTATCATAGATGATTACCAAAACAACAGCAACTATATACCAAACCAAGTATTCACTAATGATCCAATTAAACTTTCAGATGATGGTGACCCAGCAGCTGTTGCCATATTAGAAAACGCAGGACTAGCAGACCTTGTATCAGGAGAAATACTAGTGCTTTCTAGAAAGTCCGTTACAACGGACACTTACAATACACAAATCGAAACATTTGAATATATGGATTCTTCGGGGAAATTTAAAGTTGTAATAAACCCTAAGGCAACAGAGCCAGAAGACCAGATTGTTATAAGTGACATATAATGAAAACACAAGAAAAAAAGATAGAGAAATAATGGGAATACTAAGGAAAATAATACAGAAATAAACAGGCGCAAAGAGGAAGCTAAGAAATGATGACGATAAATATTTTAATAGGAGTATATGTATGTATTCTAGGGGCTATAATAGGAAGCTTCTTGAATGTAATTATATATAGAGTGCCGGCAGGAGAATCTATAGCCAAAGGCAGATCCAAGTGCATGAACTGTGGAGAGCAAATTAAGGCCTACGACCTTGTCCCTATAATCAGCTATATTTTCCTAAGAGGTAAATGCAGAAGCTGCAAGGCTAGGGTTTCAATTAGATATCCTATGATAGAAGTTTTAACGGGATTGATTTTTTTAGGGACTTTCTTGGTAGAGGGTCTTGAAATAAAAAGTTTTTTGACAATGGCAGTAGGAGCTATATTAATTGCTATTTCAGCCATTGACTTTGACCATATGATTATTCCTAATGGACTAGTCATTGCCCTAATTCCTTTGGCAATAGCTTATGGAATATGGGATTACGATGTAGCCATTGTGTCTAGGATAATAGGGGCTTTTGTAGTTAGCTTGCCACTGTTTATCCTAATTATTATCATACCAGACTCCTTTGGAGGCGGTGATGTAAAACTAATGTTTGTTATGGGATTTATATTGGGCTGGCAAAATACTTTGGTAGGTACATTCATAGGCATACTGCTAGGTGGAATAGTGGCTACAGCAGCCTTAATAAAAAACAGAAAAAAAGGAAACGAAAAGCAAACTCACATACCATTTGGTCCGTGGCTGGCAATAGGTTCCTTTGTAGCCCTCCTGTATGGAGAGGAAATAATAAACTTATATATTGAATTTGCGTTTTATTAAATGGGAGAGTTAAGAAATGAACAACTACAGTTATACGGCAGTTGATAGTGAGGGGAAAAAAGTTAGAGGAAAAAGGCAGGCAGAAAGTGAAAAAGAGCTTTTTTCAAGTCTTCGTAAAGAGGGGCTTTACCTAGAAACTTCACAAAAAATCAGAGGTCAAGAAGAGCAAAAAAGAAAGCTAAAACCTGCTATTGCGGCTGATTTCTCCAGACAAATGGGTAGCATGCTAGATGCAGGGGTACCTATGATAAAAGCCTTAGAAATCTTGGAAGAGAGAGAAGTAGATGGAAGGAAAAAAAGTTTATACAGAAAGCTTCACGAAAGTATAAATGCAGGGTTTAGTTTGTCAGAGTCTATGGCACTTTTTGGTAAAGTTTTTCCAAAGTTAATGATTAATATGGTTAAGGCAGGAGAAACAGCAGGAACTATAGAGCATTCATTTATGAAATTAGCAGACTACTTCCAGAAAGAGCATAAAGCAACATCCAAAATAAAATTGGCATTTGCATATCCTATAATCCTTTGTGTGGTAGCTGTTGCAGTAACTATTATCCTATTTGTTGGGGTATTGCCTAATATATTTAGTTTATTTGAAGGATTGGAGCTTCCACTTATAACTAGAATGGTTATGGGAATAAGTACTCTCCTTACAACATACTGGTACTTTATACTAGGCGGAATCTTTGCCATTGTAATTTTGTGCTTTTGGTTGCTTAAACAGTACAGAATAAAAATGTGGTTTGACTCGAAAAAAATCAAAGTTCCTAAAATTGGAAAATTGATGATGATAGTATACACAGAAAGGTTTGCAAGAACATTAAGTTCTTTATATAATAGTGGCGTTTCCATGGTGGAAGCCATAACTATAAGTGCAGAAGTTGTTAATAATAGTTACATCAAAGAACAACTTTTGGATGCTTGCGAAAGGATAAAAGAGGGAACTAGTTTAGGTGAAGCCCTAGAAAAAGTTGATGGAATGGATAGAAAGCTCACTTCCGCAGTTTTTATAGGAGAAGAATCTGGCAGGCTAGACGACCTTTTATCTTCCTTGGCAGATACTTTTGATTATGACTCTGAAATGGCTATACAGAAAATGATTTCTATGATAGAGCCTGTAACTATAGTTGTACTAGCTATAGGCATAGGAACTGTAGCTGTCGCTGTTATAATACCGCTATTCTCAATTTACAGTACTGTATAAAGGTGAGGTGATAAAGTGAAAACAATTATTTATTTTGAAAACGACAAAATAATTATTCAGAAAAGTTCAAAGATAGGAGATCAAAACTCTGAGGTAATAGAAATTCCTTTAAGAGAGGGAACTATAAACAATGGAGTAATTTTTGATCCAAACGAGATAATAGATACCCTATTAGAGAACAAGGCGAATGTTCCAAGTTCGGCAACACTTATACTAGATAGTAGTAACATTCAAATAAAAAGAAGTGAAGTGCCGAAGCTAAAAAAGAAGCAGATAAAGTATTTAATTGAAGATGAATTTTCAAACCTATCTAATAAAGATGATTTACTTATTGCCGGGATTGCAGAAAATCGAGGCAAGCAGGTTGTAACTATAAGTTATGCTGTTGAGCATGAAAAAGTTAGAACATATTTGGATATAGCGGAAGCTGTGGGCATAAAAATTGAAAAGATAGATGCACTAGTTAATTGCATAATGAAGTACATAGCAAGCAAAAAAGATCTTAAAGAAGAAACCTTTGTTATTAACTTACTTAAAGAAAACACACTAATCTCATTCCTATTTGAAGAAGGTAGATTTAAGTTTGCAGGAAGAAACAGACTTTTAGGTGAAGCAGGAACAGAGTACTATGCAAGAGAAATATTTGAAAAACTAACAAGTCTTATGCAGTTTAGCAAATCTCAAAAGATGGAAACTCCTATAAGTGGCAGTTACTATTTGGGTGTTGACTTTGCTACTATGGAGGCTGTTAAAAAACAAGGCCAAGAGGCAGAATTAAATATAGAAATCAACCTTGCAAACAAGATGCCTTGGGGTGGAGAATACGATAGCATAGGAACAATTAATTCCTTTTCTCTTGAAAAAGGCAAAAATGATATAAACTTCCTTACTGAAGTTAAAGCCTTTGAAAAAAATGAAAAGAAAGAAGAAAAGGAGAAAAAAGGCAAAGGATTTATTATCCCTGTGGCAGCTGTTGTTGTATTTGTCCTTTTGTCAGGAACATTTTTAGTTTGGAACTTCATATTATCTAATGATTTGAAAGGAATTGCTGAAGAAATAGAGGCAAATAAATCAAGGGACGATGTAGATATTGAAAAAATAGAAGCAAATCAGCTTATTGCTAAAGAAAACTCACAAATGGAAACGGCCATATATGCCATAGAATCGGAAAACCTTCTAGTGAAGGTAGACTTAGATACAGTTCTGAGTTTAGCAGGAGGCAAAACAACAATAAATAATATTGAGTATGTCAAAGAGGGACAGATGCTGACTCTTACGGGATTTAGTGATACAGAAAACGGGACAGCAGAATATATGCAAAAATTAAGAGAAAGTAAAATGTTTGGAACAGTCTCTTATACAGGTTATAGTAGCGGTTCTGGAGACGGATACTCCTTTACTATTACATGCAGTATTTCAGGGGGTGTATAAAATGTCAAAT
>CAYJJM010000023.1:0-2867 GCA_964370515.1 uncultured Oscillospiraceae bacterium
TTCTTTTATAGTAATAATATATAATAATATTTGTTAAATATTTTATAACCAATTTGATACACTTATAAATTTTATCTAAAGCACTTTCTTTTTTTGTATTTATTTATTTTATATACTTTATATACTTTTAAATTTCATCTAATGTGCTTTCTTTATTTTTTGTCTTTATCTTTTTCCTCTTCTTCCACTTCAAGTCCAACAATAACCAGCCTTCCAGTTTCAATATCCTGCTTTGCACATGTTGAAAGAGAAATGAGCTGCTGAGGATAAGATGGCTTATCTCCAACCAAATATGTTGAATTTGCCCACAACCCATTTACATATGCATTATATTCAGATTCTGTTTTTAGTCCGTCATAATCATAATATGCAAATTCTTTTGTATCCACTGGAAAAACCTGCGTTTCAAGTACTGCAATTATTTGATATGTCTTTTCGCCCTCCACTGTTTCAAATGTAAATGTAGGATTTTCATCCAAGAAATCTTTTTCTGTATATTCCAAAAGATCTCTAAACATAGTCCCAGAGTACATACTATGGCCATGAACTAGCCAGTTTGGAGTAACCTCATTAGGATTACTTCTTGCACTTAAATAAATACTCCCAGAAGAAGAAAATTCCTCTTCAAAGTTTTTGTCCAAATAATAATCGGAAAATTCTGGTGTCCACATAACTGGATAGTCAATAATGGTTCCAGGAATCCTTATCCAGCCTATGGTATCAGGATTTTGTTCTTGCAACTCTTCTATACTTCTTTTTTCGTCAGATATTTCTTGGAAGGCTTTTTCTTCCGTGTAATCTTTATAGAACTTCCAGCCTATCATTCCTGCACAAACGCAAAATGTTATCAAGAAAAATATAAGTATTATCTTTTCAACTATATTAAATTTTTTCTTTTTCGCTTTTTTCTTTTTTCTTTTTTTTGTTTCTGTAATTTCTTCTTCCTCACTTTCTTCAGCTTTTTCAACTTCTTCAATTTCTGTTGACGCTAAAGCTTCTTCTTCAGCTATATTTTTATCTTTGGAGGTTTCTTTTTGATTCTTTTCTTCATTCTCTTCAACTTCTGTTGATGTTAGCGGTTCTACTTTTTCATCAATATTTTTGTTTTCTATGTTGTTCTCTTTTTTGATTTTTTCTTTCGTTTTCAATGTTATCATCCTTTTTGTAATTACCCTTGTTGGGACTTCCCATTATGTCTGTCTTTCATGTTCATGTTCATATTCATATTTATATTTATGTTTCTCTTTATTTTTATGTTCGCGTTTATGTTTGGATTTAATTGTTGTTTATTTACATTTCATTAATTTGTTTTCATTATGGATATTTGACATAGTCTGAATTCCGAAATAAATCTTGTCCCGAAATTATATTATATATGTCTGTTGCCCTTATATCAATATATTCCTCTTCATTCTTTTGATCAATTTTATCAAAAATTTTGATTTTGCTTTTTTCTTCTTTTTTTATTTTTCTTAAAATTTCTCTTCCTTTTTCATTAAACGCCAATACTCTAGTATAAATATTTTCTTGGCTCTTCATGTATGATTCTTTTGTTATTCCCAAAAGTGTTTGAAAGAGAATTCTATTTATTCTCGTTCTTGTGTATCTTTTGCTTTTTAATTCTTCTATTAACTCTTCCATCGAACTTTGCTTTCTTATAGTCTTAATCAACTTATTTTCAATTCCTTCTCCTGTCCCATATACCTCTGATAATTTTTTCTGGGAAGTTGTAATAATCGAATATCTAAGTAGCTGGTAAATAATTTTGGCATTTTTATCTACTAAAATGCTTTTTTTATTTTCAATTTCTCCAAGTACCTTTGCTGATAAAAAGCCTTCTATTTCATCTGTCTTGCCACCAAATATTTTTTCTCGTACCTTTGTTGCAGTTTCTAAATGACCCATTCCTTTTCTTTTAACAGCAACAGGAACCATACTGCTTTCTGTTTTTATTAACCACTTAAGGTATTCAATAGCTAGAATATTATTAGGTTCTTTAATAATATTTATGCTTTCGTTCCAAATTGTAGCCAAAGCTAATTCTCTGCTTTGGGGAAATGAGTTTCCCTTATCCAAAAAATATTTTAACCTTTCTTTATATTCTTCGGGCTCTTTTACTAAAATCTCTGCAACTCTCAAAAGTTCGTCTATTCCATGGGCTTCGCACCCAAAGGATAAGTAATCCACAGTTCCAATTCCATTTAGTATTTTTACTCCACCTTCTGCAAATTGTTCAGCACTATTACAAGCAAAATTCACAGGCATCTCCAGGCACAAATCTATCCCTTCCCCAACGGCAAGTTTTGCCCTAGTCCACTTGTCAAGGATTGCAGGTTCTCCCCGCTGAGTAAAATTGCCACTCATTACCGCAACTATTATATCTGCATTGGTCCTTTTTTTAGTTTCTTCAATATGATATATGTGACCTTTGTGTATTGGGTTATATTCTGCAATTATTCCTGCTACTTTCATCTTGCTTTTTATATTTCCCTTTCATCCCTGTCAATGTCATTTTTAGTACTGTATGCCATATCTTTGATTTCTTCTCTATTTTCTGTTAGTGTTTCGTTAATATTATCAAATGTCTTGCCTAGATTTTCAAACATTTCCGCAAAGTATTTCACATTAAGCATATCCATTTTTTCTTGGAAGTCATACAGCATATTGTCAATGTACCCATATGTGTTCATTTTTAATTGTTTAATATTTGCTTCTGTGGATTCCATTAAATCACTAGCTCTTTTTTGGGCTTGAACATATATTTCATGTTCATTAATTAATTCTTCTGCTCTTCTTTCCGCTTCAGAAACTACAGTTTCATACTCTTTGCGTGCTTCTCCCAAAATTCTATCTTTTTCTGTATTCAC
>CAYJJM010000023.1:2930-13189 GCA_964370515.1 uncultured Oscillospiraceae bacterium
AATTATTTCAAGAAAAACCGCTGGATCAACCATTATTTTTCCTGTTAAAGGCACATTGCCTGCCGCATTTATTTCATCTGTTAGTTCTTCCAACAATTCTAATACTTTCATATTTGTCTCCCTTTTCACTACCTTTTTACTACTATATTTTAATATTATATCTTTTTGTTGTAACGTATTATTTCAATTTATTATTCATTTCTTCTATAATGTGCTTGGGAACCAACTTATCTATGCTCCCTCCCAAAGAGTGTACTTGTTTTGCCATGCTAGAGCTAACAAATGAAAACTTAGGGTCTGTCATTAAGAAAACTGTTTCCACATGGTTCTTGTATAGTTTTGCATTCATCTGAGCCATTTGAATTTCATAGTCAAAATCATTATTTCCACGAAGCCCTCTTACAACCATATTAAAATTGTTGTTATTCACATATTCGGCGAGTAAACCCTGAAAAGAGTCTACCGTAACATTGTTAAGGTTTTCTACCGCCTTTATAATCATTTGGCATCTTTCTTCTGCTGTAAATGTAGTTGTTTTATCTGGATTTAGAATCACCCCTACCACTAAATGATCACATATTTTTGCCGCCCTTTTTAATATGTCTAAGTGACCATTAGTTAAAGGATCAAAAGATCCTGCATATAAAGCTCTTCTCATATTTATCTGCCCCTTATTCTATATTCCGTATATGTTTTTTAAACACACTTATATGTATTATACCATATTTTTTTTCTTTAAACTTAGTTAAAGTTCCAATTTTTTCATCTAATTCAATGTTTTTATCATGTTCAACAAAAACTATTCCTTCATCAGAAAGTAAGTCCATTTCTGAAATTTCTTCCAAAACTTTTTTTTGTATTTTAAGGTGGTATGGAGGGTCTACAAAAAACACATCCCCCTTTTTTTCATCTTTTAATATTTTCTCCAATGCTCTTTTGTAGCTTCCATGGGACACATCTATATACTCGGATGCACCCTTACAAATTCCTATGTTTTCTTTTATTAGCTTAATACTTTCACCGTTATTATCTGAAAGGTAGGCAAAGGAAGCTCCTCTACTAATTGCTTCTAATCCTAGATTTCCTGTACCCGCAAAAAGATCTCCTATTACCGCTTCTTCAATATCCACATAGCTTTCAAGGATGCTAAAAACAGCTTCCTTAACTTTATCAGTAGTTGGTCTTACATTATTGTCTTTTGGCACATTAAGCCTTTTGCCTCTGTATTCTCCTGCTATTATCCTCATATATACCCTTTACACTTTTTCTAAATTAATAATTAAAATATTTTTCCTTCTTCTTTTTCAAATTTCATCTATGATTATCTGGTGTTTTGCTACTATTTCCCTACTACTATAGTCTTTATATTATTTCCAAAAATGAAGCGGTGCTTCCAAAAAATCTTTCCACCTCTTTTCGTATCAAAGCATTTTCTTTTTTCGTCAAAGACGGATCTTCTCTCAAGATTTCCTTTACCGCCTGTTGACTTCTTTCCAATAACTTTGCGTTTTTTGCCAAGGCTAGAATTTTATTCCCTTCAAAGCCGGATTGATTAGTTCCAAAAATATCTCCTACTCCCCGTATTTCCATATCTCTTTCTGCAATATAAAATCCATCTGCTGATTTCACCATAACTTCCAATCTTTCTTGTCCAGTTTCTGTTATTTTATCATAAAGAAGCATGCAATAGGATTGGTGGCTACCTCTTCCAACTCGGCCTCTAAGCTGATGCAATTGAGAAAGTCCAAATCTTTGAGAGCTTTCTATAATCATAACTGTTGCATTCGGAACATTAATACCCACTTCGATTACCACTGTAGAAACCAGAACCTGTACCTTTCCTTCTTTGAAACTTTTCATGATTTCACTTTTTTCTTTTTCTTTCATTGAGCCGTGCAACAATCCTACGCTAATGTCTTTGAATTGGTCTTTTATTTCTTCATATATATCTTCCGCTGACTTAGCCTCAATAAATTGAGAGTCTTCAATTAGTGGCGCAACTACATAGGCCTGCCTTCCTTTTCTTATTTCCTCTTCCATTAAGCTGTAAGCCTTTTCCCTTTGTCCTTCAGGGAACTTTGCAGTTATTATAGGTTTTCGTTGGTTTGGCATTTTATCAATAATAGAAATATCTAAATCCCCATAGAGAACAACTCCCAAGGTTCTAGGAATAGGTGTGGCGGTCATAACTAGTATATTAGGTAACTCTTCTCCTCCCTTTTCTCCTAATACAGCCCTTTGCAACACCCCAAACCTATGTTGCTCGTCTGTTATAACAAGGCCTAAGTTCTTAAACTTTACACTGTCTTCAATCAAAGCATGGGTACCTATAACTACATCTATATTTCCATTGACCAGTCCTGCCAAAATTTCTTCTTTTTCTTTCTTTGTTACACTTCCTGTTAAAAGTTCAATCTTTATTCCTTGTTTGCCTAGACTATTTGTCAAGGTTTCAAAATGTTGTTTCGCCAAGACTTCTGTAGGAACCATAAAAGCTGATTGCATGCCAGATCTAGCAACCTTATATATAGCAACCTCTGCAACTATAGTTTTCCCCGAGCCTACATCTCCTTGCAAAAGTCTATTCATAGGCTCACTTTTTTCTAAGTCACCTGATATTTCATCAATAACTTTTTTCTGAGCTTGGGTCAATTCAAAAGGTATTGTCTTAATAAAGTCACCTATTTCCACGAGAGCTACTTTGCCCCTTTTTTTTGTGTACTCTTGCCTTTTCATCAAGCTAATACCTAGTTGAAAAATCAAAAGTTCCATAAAGTATATGCGATAAAGTGCTTGCTTTAGCTTTTCCTTGTTTTCAGGAAAGTGAAGGTTTTTTATTGCATAATCAAGGGAGCAAATATTGTTTGATTTTACTAAATCATAGGGTAAGTTTTCGGGGATAGTGCCCACCTGTGCTATTGCCACTTTCATTAGTTTTCTTAGTTCTTGTTGACTAATCCCTTTGGTTAAAGGATATACAGGAAGAATTCCCATCTCCTTTTCCGCAAAATCAGGGAAGATAAGTTGTCCATTTTTTACTCTTCCAAAGAAAAAGTATTCTTTCCCAATTTGCACGGATTTGGCAATATAATTCGCATTAAAAAAAACAGCGAAAATTTCTCCTGACGAATCTCCAATTTTAATCTTTAAAACTGTTTTTCCTCTTTGGTAATTTCCGCCTTTATTTATATTTAGAACTATTCCTTGTATAAGAGAGGGGGTTCCAGATTGAAGCTCTTTTATCTTTGTAACTACTCGCCTATCTTCATAGGTTCTTGGAATATAGTTAAGTAAGTCTCCAATAGTATTAATTTTTAATTTTGAAAGGAGTTCCGCTTTTTTTTCGCCAACACCCTTAATTGTCCTTATTTTTTCATACATCTTATTTGATTTAATTATTAAAAAGTCTTTCTCCCATATTCTTTTTGAATGTTTAAAGCTACAGAAGAACTGGGTATTCCCATAACCGAAACTAGGGCATCATCAATCTTTTCTATAAGCTCATCTGTTATTTCATTTGCCGTGTAATTACCCTTTATTAAAATATTCAATTCTACACAAACTCCATCATCTACACATGTTATCTCTATATGATTAATTTCATTAAAATCCAAAGATTTAGAACCTCGTTTTGCAGATTTCCATTTATTATCTGTAAACACAATCTTATCTTCTACTTGCTTTATAGCCTTTAATATTATTTTTTTTATAACTCTTTCAGTTATTATTATTTCGCCTGTGTCATTTCTAATAATATAATTTTCCATATTTATTCTCTTCTTTATACAAAAAACCTGCTCAGCTTAGAGCTGACCAGGATATTTTATAAGTTAAACCGCACGAGTAATCTTATTTGATCTGATACATCTAGTACATATTTTTGCTTTTTTTACTCTGCCTTCAGCATCTACAACTCTAATAGATTGAATATTTGGATTCCATTTTCTTCTTGTGTGTCTGTTTGAGTGAGATACATTATTACCAGAAACCTGGCCTTTTCCGCAGACTTCGCATTTTCTTGACATTGCGAACCTCCTTTGTCTTTTATCTTTAATTAACAGTGCATTACTGCCATATGCTGTAACAAGCTATAGTATATCATAATAGTTGATTGGTTTTCAAGTATTTTATTTGTTTTTTCAGCCATTTTTCAGTTTTTTTGTAAGATTTTTTAGATTTTTAAATTTAAAGCTCTTTCCCCCAAGTCATTGCACATTTTATGCCCTTAAGCCAAAGTGCTCGCTTTTCTTTTCTTGCCACTTCGTCCATACTCGGTTTGAATACTCTCTCAATAGTGTGTTTTTTAATTAAGTCCTCTGGGTTTTTCCAAAAACCTACTGCTAATCCCGCTAAATAGGCCGCACCCAAAGATGTACTTTCTACTGATTTTGGTCTTGCCACATTAATATTCAAAATGTCTGCTTGAAATTGCATCAAAAAGTTGTTTGCACAGGCTCCTCCATCTACATTTAAAAGCACCACCTTTTCTCCTGTATCTTCTTCCATTGCTTCTATTAAATCCATAGATTGCAACGCAATAGATTCCAAAGCCGCCCTAACAATATGTGCTTTATTTGCTCCTCTAGTAAGTCCAAAAATGGTACCCCGTGCACTAGAATCCCAATATGGAGCTCCCATTCCTACAAATGCTGGTATAAGCACTATTCCATTTGTATCTTTAACTTTCGTAGCAATTTTTTCTGAATTTGCCGCCACATCTATCATGCCCAGTTCATCTCTGAGCCACTGTATAGTGGCACCACCCACAAACACTGAGCCTTCTAGCGCATAGTTTATCTTTCCATCTATTCCCCAAGCTATGGTGGTTAAAAGACCATTCTTTGAAAATATTGGAGTTTCTCCTGTATTCACTAGCAAAAAACATCCTGTTCCATAAGTGTTTTTTCCTTGGTTTTTTTTAAAGCATGTCTGTCCAAACAAAGCTGCCTGTTGATCCCCTGCTGCTCCTGCAATTTTTATGGCTTTTCCAAAAAAGTGCTCTTCCGTTTCCCCATATATATAAGAAGATGGCTTGACTTGTGGAAGAATAGAAAATGGAATATCTAATATCTTTAATATATTTTTGTCCCACTCCAAAGTGTTTATGTTAAAGAGCATTGTCCTTGAAGCATTAGAGTAGTCTGTTACATGAACTTTGCCTCCTGTTAAGTTCCATATTAGCCATGTTTCAACAGTCCCAAATAATAAGTCTCCTTTTTCAGCCAATGACCTTGCACCTTCTACATTGTCCAAAATCCATTTAATTTTTGTTGCAGAAAAATATGAATCAATAAGCAATCCTGTTTTATTTTTGATTTCTTCAGAGAATTTTTCATTTTCTTTTAAGTTTTCGCACATATCAGAAGTTCTTCTACATTGCCAAACAATAGCATTGTGAATTGGTTTGCCTGTATTTTTATTCCAAAGTATTGTTGTTTCTCTCTGGTTTGTAATTCCAATAGATGCAATATCTTTGTATGTAGCACCTACTTTGGCCATGGCTTCTGTTGCCACTCCTATTTGGGTAGCCCATATTTCCATAGGATCATGTTCCACCCAGCCTGGTTTTGGGTATATTTGCTTAAATTCTTTTTGCACCATGCTTACATTATTTCCACTTTTGTCAAATAGTATGCACCTAGAACTTGTAGTTCCCTGATCCATAGATAAGATATATTTGTCCATAGTTTCCTTCTCTCTTACTCGTGAACCACAAACGGCCTTACACAAATTCTGCCATTATTTTATTTGAAATATCTATTCCCTTTTCTGTAATTGTAAGTCTATTCTCATCTAAATAAAGAATTCCTTCTTCTTGACTTCTTTCAAGATATTCTTTTTTATCTCCATAAACATCCATAAATTTCAACCCATAAACATCTTCAAATAGTTTAAGATTTATTCCTTCAGTCTTTCTAAGTCCAGTAAATACAAATTCTTTCATGGAATCTTCAATTGTATTTTTGTGTACAGTTTTAAAAGGAATGTTGTTGTCATCTACAGCTTTTATATATTCGTTAATATCATCTAGGTTTTGGCTTCTTTTTCCTTCAAAATATGAAGATGCTCCCAAGCCTAAGCCTAAGTATGGTTCCATTGACCAATACTTTAAGTTGTGCCGACATTCCTTTCCTTCTTTGGCACAGTTTGAAATTTCATAATGATTATATCCTGCTTTTTTCAATGCAGCAATAACATAGTGGTACATTACTCTGTCATCGCTTTCGCTTGGAATTTCATACTCTCCTTTGCCTATTGCCCAAAAAAGCGGTGTTTTTTTATCTAGTTCTAGGCTATAAAAAGATATATGGTCTGGCTTAAGTTTTGTTGCAACACCTACTGTCGCCGCCCATTTCTCTTCCGTCTGGTTAGGTATTCCAAACATCAAATCAATGTTTATATTTTTAAACCCTATGCCTCTAGCCATCTCATAAGCACGGTAAAACTCTTGTGGTGTATGGATTCTTGTTAATGCTTCAAGCTCATCTCTGTGAAAGCTTTGGGCTCCTATGCTTAAGCGATTTATTCCCGCTTTAAAATAAGCACTAGCCTTTGTATGAGTAAGAGTCTTTGGATTTGCCTCTATGGAAATTTCACAGTCATCTGTTATTACAAAGTTTGAATATAGGCCTGAAATAATAGCAACCATAGCACTTTCAGGAATACAAGATGGGGTTCCTCCTCCAATATATATACTATCTACCTCATATTTTCCCTCTAGTTCTTTTCCATATAGAACCATTTCTTTTAATAGAGCCAATGTATAATCCATTTGTTGCCTAGATGTATATTGATCTAGGGAATTAAAGTTACAGTAGTTGCATTTTTTTATACAGAATGGTATGTGTACATATATTCCGATTTTCTTCATTATCTTTCCTCCATATTTAACAGTTACCAAAATCTTTTCAACTAGCTTAATTCATTATTGTTATTATTTTTTTTCATCATATTTGAGAACAGCAGTAAAGGCTTCTTGAGGAACCTCTACCTTCCCAAATTGCCTCATTCTTTTCTTTCCTTCTTTTTGCTTTTCTAGAAGTTTTTTCTTTCTGGAGATGTCTCCACCATAACATTTGGCAATTACATCTTTTCTATATGCTCTTACGGTGGATCTAGCCACTACTTTTTGCCCAATTGCTGCCTGTATCGGGACTTCAAACTGATGCATTGGAATAACTTCCTTAAGCTTTTCACAAACAAACTTTCCTCTAGTATGAGCTTTGCTTTCATGAACTATCATTGAAAATGCATCAACTAAGTCTTTGTTGAGCAAAATATCTAGTTTGACAAGCTTTGCCTTTTCGTATCTAATAAATTCATAATCTAAAGAACCATATCCTCTTGTCTTAGATTTAAGTGCATCAAAAAAGTCATAAATAACTTCATTTAAAGGCATTTCATAGTGAAGTTGTACTCTCATTTCATTTATATATTCCATATGAAGAAGTTTTCCTCTTCTTTCTTGGCATATTTCCATAATATTGCCAATATAGTCTTTGGGAATAATTATGTCAGCCTTTACAATAGGTTCTTCTATATGGTCTATCATTGTAAGTTCCGGTAGGTTTGTTGGATTTTGAATCATTTCCTCACTACCATCATTAAGAACTACTTTATATATTACACTTGGGGAAGTTGTAATAACTCCAAGGTCGAATTCTCTTTCTAGCCTTTCTACTATTATTTCCATATGTAACAGCCCTAGGAACCCGCATCTAAATCCATATCCCAAGGCTGTTGATGTTTCAGGTTCAAAATTGAATGCTGCATCATTTACTTGTAATTTTTCAAGGGCATCTTTGACATTTTCATACTTTTCGCCTTCTGCTGGATATATTCCGCAAAAAACCATAGATTGTGCTTTTTTGTATCCTGGCAAAGGCTCTTTGGTAGGGTTATTGGCCATAGTTATGGTATCACCTACTCTAGCGTCAGCTACCTGCTTAATGCTCGCACATATATAACCTACCTCGCCAGCAGAAAGCTTGGACACTTCAATAGGTCCAGGCGAACAAATTCCCACTTCTGTTACCTCATAATTTTTTTCCGTGTTCATAAGTCTTATGATGTCTCCCGCCTTCACCGAACCGTCAAAAATCCTAGTGTATATAACAACTCCTCTATAGTTATCATAGTAAGAGTCGAATATTAAGGCTTTGAGAGGCGCCTCTGAGTTGCCTTTGGGTGCTGGAATCTTATGTATTATTTCTTCTAAAAGTTCCTCTATGCCTATACCTTCTTTTGCAGATACAAGAGGGGATTCAGAAGCATCTATTCCTATAACTTCTTCAATTTCTTTCTTAGACTCTTCTATAGATGCACTGGGTAAATCGATTTTGTTAAGAACAGGAAGAATTTCTAAATCTTCGTTTAACGCTAAATACACATTTGCTAAAGTTTGAGCTTCCACTCCTTGAGTTGCATCAACAACTAATATAGCCCCCTCACAGGCGGCTAGACTTCTGGAAACTTCATATGTAAAATCCACATGTCCCGGAGTATCAATTAAATTAAATATGTATTCATTTCCGTCTTTTCCCTTAAATGTCTGCCGAGAAGGTTGTAGTTTGATTGTTATTCCTCTTTCTCGTTCCAAATCCATATTGTCTAGAAACTGCTCCTTCATATCTCTTTGGGCCACAGCTCCGGTTTTTTCTAGTATTCTATCTGCTAGGGTTGATTTTCCATGATCTATATGTGCAATTATGCTAAAATTTCTAATTTGACTCTGGTAGTCTTTCATTTTTCTCCTCTTCTTACTTGTCTTTTTCTGGGCAATTTGCATTCGTGAATAAATAGCCTATCTTATTATTTTACTACAAGTCAAGGATAATTTCAAACTGTTTTTTTAGATCCCCTAATCGGTATTTCTCATTTTTTTGAACCTAACCATATTGAATGCAGCAAATAAAACAATAACAATATAGATCGCTGTTAATTATTGCTGTTAATTAAATATAAAGGTTGACAACCTTAGAAGCAACATATATAATGAACTCAAGAAACCAAATTAGTCCATTTAGTACATATAGGAGGTCTCATGGCATACGAAAAAAGTGTGATCGAGAAATCAATACTTGATACATCTCGTAAATTTCTATTCCGATATGGTTATAAAAACCTTAATTTGAATGATGTGGCGAAAGAAATAGGAATAAGTAAAACCACTCTTTACAAAATTTATGGCAGCAAATACATTGTAGCAGAAAAAATAATCGATAACATTATCTCAGAAGCCACCGAAAAAAGAGATGCTCTATTGTCTCTTGACCTTCCTATTAATGAAAAGCTTGAGAAAGCTGTTGCGCAAATTTCAAGTATTTTCAGTACAATGGATGATGAATTCTTAAAAGACTTACAAAACACCGTACCTGAACTTTGGAATAAAATCGATTTAGAACGAAAGTCTAAAGAAGATCTGATTGTAAAACTTATTTTCCATGAGCAACAAAGAGGAACAGTGAAAAATGATCATCCTCCTGAAATACTTGCAGCTATTTTGCTTTCTATAATTCAAAACATTTTCAGCCCTGATTTTTTTTTGAAGCACAACACAACTCCAAATGATGCAGGAGCTGTAGCTGTTAATGTATTTTTGAAAGGTTGCCTCAATTAGATTAGAATACTCATTTACATTCAATTATTAATTAAAATATATCAAGAAAGGAAGAACAGTTCTATGAGCACAAAAACCGCTTTAAAAGTCACAAACTTGTCCAAAAGTTACAAAAACAAGAAAGTTTTGGATAATGTTTCTTTGGAACTTGACAAAGGAGAAATCTTTGGGCTACTTGGTCCATCAGGATGTGGCAAAACAACAACCGCTAAAATAACAGCTGGTATTCTAACTTATGATCTGGGTGTAGTGGAGATTTTGGAAACAAAAATACCCAATTTAGAAGTTTTGAACAAAATTGGATATATGGCACAAAGTGCATCACTTTATACATATTTATCTGGTAGAGAAAACCTTAATTTTTTCGGTTCCTTATATGGTTTTAAAAAAGACCAGTTAAAAGAACGAATTAAATATGTGAGCGAACTTGTAAATATAGCTGGTGATCTAGAGAAAAAGGTCTCTAAATACTCTGGGGGTATGAAACAGAGACTATCCTTAGCCATTGCTCTTCTTCCCAACCCTAAGGTTTTGATTTTAGATGAACCTACTGTAGGAATCGACCCTGTTCTTAGAAAGGCTATTTGTGTTGAGTTGAATAACCTTGCAGAAAAAGGCGTTGCAATTCTGCTTACAACCC